>NZ_JBEUTW010000142.1:0-28976 GCF_040492675.1 Bacillus sp. AP50 | reverse complement strand
GTTTATTATTTGACAGATAATTTCGAACTGTTATAATATGGATATGTAAAAATTGCTATTTTCTTAAAAGACATGGGAGTCAGATGAGAATTGTGAAAGGATGAGGGGGAGTGGCACAGATTATGTATCACCACACAGCAATTAATGTATTAGGTCTTTTACAAAACATGTCAAATAATAAAATGAACGATATGCAACTAGAAGCGGAATTTAAAAAAATAGAAAAAGAATTCCAAGTAAAGTATGAAGAGTTAGTTGATTTACATAATAGAATGGTATTATTTCAAATAGATATAGAAAAAAATGGCGGGATGCGAGCATATGAAAAATCAGCAATTACATGGCTGAAGTCTGAACTAGAGCTACTGTATGAAGTGTATCAATTTTGTCAACGTCACGGTTTAAACATTTTAAATATTTCAAAATACGTAAGTAAAAATGAACTAAATCTTTTTCCAAAAACAGAAAGTCAATTGCAAAATACGTATTATAAATTAAAAAAACGTGAAATACCGTTTGAAAATATTGAAAAACAAAAACCAGGACGAAAGCGAAAATATATACCAGTAAAAGAGACAATCGTTGCAAGAAAACAAGAAAACGAGTACGAATTAAAAGAAGAAATCCAGCATAAAGAGGATGAAAAAAATCTTGTAACAGTTATATCTGGTATCGTTGATAACTTTGAAACAATTAATCAATGTAGTGAAAGGAAAGAAGACGAACTACATCAGTTTATGGAAGGTATTTATAAGCTTTCTAGCATGGCAGCAGGGCGTTCTAGAGAAGCAAAGAACACACGTAGTCTAGAAGATGAATTGCAGTCGTTACAACTAGAAAATGAAAGGCTAAAACGAGAGAAAGAAGAGCTTGTACAAGATATTAAAGGTATGACGCAGCTTTTAATTCATTTCATTACAAGTTCTGATATCGATCAAATTCGTAAATTACCAACTTTCGTACAAGATTGTAAAATGGAATTACATAAACTTGGGCTATATAATGCACAAGACGGAAAAATGAAAATAATGGTTGACCGTAGCGGACAAGTTATGACGGTAACACAGTAATAAAATTTGGGTACAAAATAAAAGGGAGATACATAGTTTATATGTATTTCCCTTTTGTTTTGTATGGAATCGTTCCAAAGAAGGAAGATTAATTTTCATGATTGTAGTAGTTTAGAGACCATTTGCGGAATTTGGTTCGCTTGTGAAACCATACTAAGTGCAACTTCAGTCAATAATTTGAACTTTAAAAAATCACTCATCTCCTGCGCCATGTCTGCATCTTCAATTAGAGATGCAGCATCTGTTAACGCCATACTTTGATTATTTAAATTTTCAATATTAAACTGTAAACGATTTATCATTGCACCAAGGTCGGCACGATGAAGTGACACACTTTGCAAAGCCTCTTCGATTTTACGAATTGCCGTTCTTGCTTCTTGTTCCGTTGAAATCTTGATGTCATGTTGTATAGGGGAAGGGGGAATATGTTTCGTCATATTTATTGTATGACCGATATCGTCTAATGTAATAGGGCGGTTTTGACCGTCAAATACGGATAAATCATTAAACTCAGTCGTCTCGCCAATATAGCCAATTTGTTCTGTTAAAGATTGAAACTCTTTATTCAGCGAATGACAGTTTTTATTTGAATTTGTACCGTTTGAGGATTGAACGGCCAAATCACGCATACGCTGTAAAATATTCGTCACAGTTTGAAGGGCAGCTTCGGCCGTGCGAAGCATCGATATCGCATCCTCATTATTACGAATCGCCACGCGCATACCACTTGCTCTCGCATGCATACGAGTCACAATTGCAACATTAGCGGGATTATCAGAAGCATGGTTTAACTTCTTACCAGTCGCCAAATGCTCCATTGACACATTCATACGCTTCTCATTCTCATACAACGACTGCCTAGCATTCCTACTTAAAACATTCGTACCAATACGCATAATAGACACTCCTTATAGATTGATATAGTCAGTGTTCTAAAGCTAATAAACGGTTATGAAGAGAAAAAGAGACTTATGCTCACTTTATCTTTTTGTTTTCATACACGGAACGAGAATAAAATAGGCCCTGACCGCTACTAAATATGGCTAGAGCTTCTCTTTAAGCTAAAAAAATCTTTCAATCTATCTATATAGAAAAAATAAACCTCTCTGCAAGCAGAGAGGTTTATTCAGGAAACTAACTCAAATGGCTTATTGTAATAATTTAGAAACCATTTGTGGAGTTTGGTTTGCTTGAGAAAGCATGCTGATACCAGCTTCGTTCAAGATTTTGAACTTAGTCATTTCAGACATTTCTTTCGCCATGTCAGCGTCTTCGATTTGAGAAGCAGAAGCTGCCATAGAGTTTTCTTGGCTCTTAAGGTTTGTTACGTTAAAGTCAAGGCGGTTTAATGTAGCACCTAAAGTAGCACGGCTAGAAGCAATTTTTTCAATTGCTTGATCAATCTTTTCAACAGCTGAAGATGGATCGAATGCTGCTCCTGTAGGTTTCGTTAGTTTTGCAAATTCTTTATTAATGTTTTCTGCAGCAGCTGTAAGAGCAGGTTCATCAACTTTTGGATCACCAGTTGGATTAGCTAATGTTTTATCATAAGCTTTGAAAAGATCATTCATTTTCTCTACTTCTGCTGCTGAGTAACCTGATTTGACTTTATCAAAAGCATTTTTTGCATCTTTAACGTCTTGAGCTTGTACTGCTCCATCTGTAGCAGGTTTTTCTAGTCGTTTCATAGAATTATCAAGAGTTTCAAGATCATTTTTGTTAACTGTGTTTGAACCAATTGCTAAATCTTTAATATCTAAGTTTTTAAGTGATGCAGAATCAAGTGAAATTGTAATTTGTTTAGTTTTATCATGTGAGTCAAGAGTTTGGATATTAATTGTATTATTAGATCCATCTAATAATTTTTTGTCGTTAAATTCAGTGTTGTCCGCAATGTATTGAATTTGTTCTTTTAATTGATCAAATTCTTTTTGCATTGCAGCTTGGTTTTTATCAGTATTAGTACCACTTGCAGATTGGTTTGCAAGGTCACGCATACGAAGTAAGATGTTTGACACAGAGTTTAAAGCTGAGTCAGCTGTACGAATTAAAGACATACCGTCTTCTGTATTACGGGCTGCAACGTTTAAGCCACCTTCACGTGAACGCATACGAGTTGCGATTGCAAGACCTGCTGCATCGTCAGAAGCGTTGTTGATACGTTTACCGCTTGATAAACGGTCCATAGAATTGCTCATTTTTGCTTGGTTTTGGCGCATGTACTCTTGAGTACGCATGCTGTTAATGTTTGTATTAATTCTCATGTTAAGAAACCCCCATTTTTTTATATTGACTTTTCTGCAAATTGAAAAACGGTAATATGCGAAAAAATCAATTTCGAGATTTATTGTAATCCCTGTCATAGCGGGTGTCAACTAAAAATTCGAATTAATAAATATAAAAAAATAACAGTTTAACAATATATTCATTTTTTTATTACATAATTATTAAAAGGATTATTGCAAACTTTAAAAAAAAACTCTAATATTAGATTATCTTTGTTTACCGAAAAGGTGATATTATGATAGTTGGAAATATAGTAAAAGAAGTGCTTGCATATAAGAAAGGGCAAATTCAGCAAAAGCTAAGTAGTCCACAAGCATTTGTTAGTAGTCGTTTTCAAGAGAAGTTGCAGAGTGAACCTGCGAAGGAGACGAAGGCTACTACGCAGCCGGCAAAAGTAGAAGATATGAGTCAGCCGGTACAATCTACGAAAATAGAAGCGGTTGTTAATAAACCGGCAGAAACTATTAATAAAGTAGAGGAAGCGAGTAAGCTTGAAGAAAAGGCTGAAACGAAGAAAGCAGATGAAGTGCAAGTTGCGCAAAAAGAGTTTGAACGACGTTTCCCAGAAACGAAAAATGAGGCCGCTGATACGTGGGAATTAACGAAGAAGTATAATATTCAAAAAATACGTTCTTCCAATGAAGGCAAGTATGAGGATATTATTGATCGAGTAAGTCGTACATATGGAATTCCAAAAACGTTAATTCAAAAAATGATTGAAGTAGAGTCTAATTTTAATCCGAAAACGGTGTCACATGCAGGTGCGATGGGTCTTATGCAGCTTATGCCAGCGAATGTGAAGGAGATGGGTGTGAAGAATCCCTTTTCACCAGCTGAAAGTATTGAAGGTGGCGTGAAAGAGTTAAGCGGTTATTTAAAGAAAAATAACGGCGACTTAGTATTGGCACTTGCTTCTTATAATGCTGGTCCTGGCAATGTGAGAAAGTACGGAGGCGTACCGCCATTTAAAGAAACGCAAGGATATATTAAAAAAATATTAAATATCGACGTTTCAAAATAAGAAGTTTCATATATAGAGAGAACATGAAATTTTCGTGAACATGATATGGGAGTTGGCTAGATTTGAAATTACAAGATGATATTCCGTTAACAATTTATTTTGAAATCGGAAATACGAAAAAGAAAATTGAAGATCTGCTTCATATTACGAAAGGTACATTGTATCGTCTTGAAAATTCAACGAAAAATACGGTGCGTCTTATGCTTGAGAATGAAGAGATTGGAACCGGAAAGATTTTGACGAAGAATGGAAAGATGTACGTTGAAATCGTTGAATTGAAAAGGTAGGGAAGGGGATTGTCATGAGTGGCGAAAAATTAAGCCAAGAGCAAATTGATGCCCTGCTGAAGGCGGTAAATGAAGGCGAGGAAATGCCAGCTTTCGCACAAGAAGCAGGAAAGCAAGAGAAATTTCAAGAGTATGATTTTAATAGACCAGAGAAGTTCGGTGTTGAGCATCTACGTAGTTTGCAAGCGATTGCTTCTACGTTTGGAAAACAGACGTCACAGACGTTATCAGCGCGTATGCGTATTCCAATTGAACTAGAACCTTCAACAGTTGAGCAAGTTCCATTTACGAGTGAGTATGTGGAGAAAATGCCGAAAGATTATTATTTATATTGCGTAATTGATCTCGGTTTACCAGAGCTTGGAGAAATTGTTATTGAGATTGATTTAGCATTCGTTATTTATATTCATGAATGTTGGCTTGGCGGAGATAGTAAGCGTAACTTTACGATGCGCAGACCGTTAACAGCGTTTGAGTTTTTAACGCTGGATAATATATTCTTACTTCTTTGTAAAAATTTAGAGCAATCATTTGAAAGTGTTGTTGCGATTGAACCGAAATTTGTAACGACAGAAACAGATCCGAATGCATTAAAGATTACGACAGCGAGTGATATCATTTCATTACTTAACGTAAATATGAAAACAGAGTTTTGGAATACGACGGTGCGTATCGGAATTCCATTCTTATCTGTTGAAGAAATTATGGATAAGTTAACGTCTGAAAATATTGTCGAACATTCTTCAGACAAGCGTAAAAAGTATACGTCTGAAGTGGAAATGAAAGTAAATCAAGTGTACAAACCTGTTCACGTTGCAATTGGTGAGCAGAAAATGACAATGAGTGAGATTGAACAAATTGAAGAAGGCGATATTATTCCGCTTCATACGAAAGTTTCGGATGAATTACTTGGTTATGTAGATGGAAAGCATAAATTTAATTGTTTTATTGGAAAAGATGGAACGCGTAAGGCGCTCCTATTTAAAAGTTTTGTAGAGTAGGAGGATCCATATGAAGCATGAAGTATCTCCCGTGTCATTAATGGGATTAGAAGATTTTGCAGGAAAGCGAAATGAAGCAGGTAAAGCACATATTGATACTGTTTCAGATATTTCGATTGAACTTGGTGTAAAGCTTGGAAAGTCATCTATTACACTTGGTGATGTAAAGCAGTTAAAAGTTGGCGATGTTCTTGAAGTAGAGAAAAACTTAGGACATAAAGTAGATGTGTATTTAAGTAATATGAAAGTCGGCATCGGTGAAGCAATCGTAATGGACGAGAAATTCGGTATTATCATTTCTGAAATTGAAGCTGATAAGAAACAAGCGGCGCTTATGAAAGCGCAAAGTCAAATGCAAGATAAAGAGTAGAGGAGGAGTCATATGTCGTATATGACGACCTTATTTCAAGTCGTTTTACTGTTTGGTGCGCTCGGCTACGGTGCATATTATATGACGAAAAAGACGCGCAAACAGCAGTTTTTTAAGCAGGGTGAAAATGGCCATATACAAGTAAAAGACGGCGTTTATTTAAATCATCAAACGAGTGCCTTTTTATTTGAAGTGGACGGAAAGCAAGTGTTCACTGTTATTAGTAATAACGGTGTGCAGTCTGTGCAATTAACCGGAACAGGAAATCAGTTTCAACAAGCACTAGAAGACGCGGTGAAGAGTGAAACGAAAAAAGTAGAGGATCCATCATGAGAATAAAGAAACAGTTATCATTATTAGCCGTTATTTTCGTATTTTCTATCGTTTTTTCAATTATTTTTGTAAATCCAGCGTATGCAGCCCCGAACGGTTTTATTAATTTCGAAAATGGGAAAGAGTTTACGAGTAATTCAAGTGTACAACTATTTGCGCTCGTTACCCTTTTATCATTATCTTCTTCTATCGTTCTATTATTTACACATTTTACTTATTTTATGATCGTTCTAGGGATTACACGTCAAGGACTTGGGGTAATGAATTTACCACCAAACCAAGTGCTTGTTGGACTTGCATTATTTTTATCACTCTTTACGATGCAGCCTGTACTTGGGCAACTGAAGAGTGATGTGTGGGATCCGATGACGAAAGAGAAAATAACAGTAAGTCAAGCTGCGGAAACGACAGCTCCTATTATGAAAGAATATATGTCAAAGCATACGTATAAGCATGATTTAAAAATGATGCTGAAAGTACGCGGAGAAGAGTTGCCGAAAGATTTGAAAGATCTTTCACTATTTACGCTCGTACCATCCTTTACGTTAACGCAAATTCAAAAAGGTTTACTAACAGGGATGTTCATTTATTTAGCGTTTGTATTTATAGATTTGATTATTAGTACACTTTTAATGTACCTCGGGATGATGATGGTACCGCCGATGATTTTAAGTTTACCGTTTAAAATACTCGTTTTCGTATATTTAGGTGGATATACAAAAATCGTCGACATTATGTTTAAAACGGTCGCCTGAAGCGTTTGATGCTATGTGATAGGAGTCATATAAATGAATACGTCACCAATTATAGATATTTTTCAAACCTTTTTTTATAAAGGGGTTATGATTTTAATGCCGGTTGCCGGCGTAAGTATGATTGTCGTTATTATCATCGCTGTCATTATGGCGATGATGCAAATTCAAGAGCAAACGCTGACGTTTTTACCGAAAATGGCGAGTATTGTCCTCGTTATTATCATTTTAGGTCCGTGGATGTTCCAAGAGTTAACGACACTTATTTTAGATTTATTTGATAAAATCCCATCGCTATTGCGTTCGTACTAAGATAGGTGAACTGAAATGAATATGGAATTATGGGCGGCAACGTTTTTTGCGTTTTGCCGCATTACTTCATTTTTATATTTTTTACCGTTTTTCTCAGGACGATCCATTCCAGCAATGGCGAAGGTTACAGTTGGACTTGCTCTTTCAATTACAGTGGCTGATCAAGTGGATGTCTCTCACATCAAGACAGTTTGGGACGTTGCAGCTTATGCAGGAACGCAAATTGTAATTGGATTATCACTTTCAAAAATTGTAGAAATGCTGTGGAACATTCCTAAAATGGCCGGGCATATTTTAGACTTTGATATCGGTTTATCACAAGCAAGTTTGTTTGATGTAAATGCGGGCTCACAGTCTACTTTACTATCAACCATTTTTGATATATTTTTTCTCATTATTTTTATTTCACTTGGCGGCATTAATTATTTCGTTGCCACGATTTTAAAGTCGTTTCAATATACAGAGGCGATTTCAAAATTGCTGACGACTAGTTTCTTAGATAGTCTACTCGCAACGCTATTATTTGCGATCACATCAGCGGTTGAAATTGCTCTTCCGCTCATGGGAAGTTTATTCATCATTAACTTTGTTCTTATTTTAATTGCAAAAAACGCTCCGCAATTAAACGTTTTTATGAATGCATACGTAATTAAAATTACGTGCGGTATTTTGTTTATCGCGATGAGTGTACCGATGCTCGGTTATGTGTTTAAAAATATGACGGATGTATTACTTGAAGAGTATACGAAACTATTTAACTTTTTCTTAACGAAGTAGGGGGACGCGCATGGCAAAGGATAATAAAACAGAAAAGGCCACCCCGCAGAAGCGTAAAAAATCGCGTGAAGAAGGGAATATTGCCCGGAGTAAAGATTTAAATAATTTATTTTCCATTCTCGTATTAGCAGTTGTCGTTTATTTCTTCGGAGATTGGCTAGGGTATGAGATTGCGAATTCCGTAGCGGTGCTGTTTGATCAAATTGGAAAAAATACAGATTCAACCGAGTATTTTTATTTAATGGGGATTTTATTACTGAAAGTATCGGCTCCGATATTAATACTCGTATACGCTTTTCATTTATTCAATTATATGATTCAAGTCGGGTTCCTATTTTCTTCTAAAGTCATTAAACCGAAAGCATCACGTATTAATCCGAAAAACTATTTTACGAGACTGTTTAGTCGTAAAAGTTTAGTAGATATTTTGAAATCACTGTTTTATATGGGATTAATCGGTTACGTCGCTTACGTTCTTTTTAAAAAGAATTTAGAGAAAATCGTGAGCATGATTGGATTTAACTGGACTGCGTCACTTACTGAAATTATTAGGCAAATTAAATTTATTTTCTTAGCAATTTTAATTATTTTAATCGTTCTTTCTATTATTGATTTCATTTATCAAAAATGGGAGTACGAGCAAGATATTAAGATGAAAAAAGAAGAAGTGAAACAAGAGCATAAAGATAATGAAGGGGACCCGCAAGTAAAAGGGAAACGAAAAAACTTTATGCATGCAATCTTGCAAGGAACAATTGCGAAGAAGATGGATGGCGCAACGTTTATTGTAAACAACCCGACTCATATTTCGGTCGTACTTCGTTACAATAAACACGTTGATGCAGCACCAATTGTCGTTGCAAAAGGGGAAGATGAGCTCGCGTTATATATACGAACGCTTGCCCGTGAACAAGAAATACCAATGGTGGAAAACCGTCCGCTTGCTCGTTCTTTATATTATCAAGTCGAGGAAGATGAGACGATTCCAGAAGATTTATACGTAGCTGTAATTGAAGTTATGCGCTATTTAATTCAGACGAACGAACTTGAAGTATAATAGCGCGTTTGGAGGAGATCTCTTTGTTTAAGATAGAGTCTGCAAGAACCTATTTTTCTATCTTTTTAGCAGCGTCATTCGTAGTGGCGCTCTTAATTCCACTTCCACCATTTATACTTGATATCATTATCGTTTTTCTACTAAGTATGTCAGTGCTTATTTATATGCGAGCGACAAGTATTAACGAGTGGGATGAATTAAAGTCATTTCCAACGATGTTGTTATTAATCGGGATTTTCCGCGTATCGATTAACGTTTCGACGACGCGAGCGATTTTGACAGATGGAAATGCAGGTCATGTTATTGAAGAGTTCGGCCAGTTCGTAATTGGCGGAAACTTATTAATTGGTATCGTTATTTTTACAGTATTAATCATATTCCAGTTTATCGTTGCAAACGGTGCGTCTCGTACAGCTGAAGTAGCAGCTCGTTTTACACTTGATTCTTTACCAGGGAAACAAATGTCTATCGATGCTGATTTAAACCAGCGTATTATTTCAGAAAAAGATGCACAAGCAAAACGAAAAAAATTAAATATGGAAACAGAGTTTTATGGGGCGATGGATGGTGCCGGAAAGTTCATTAAAGGGGACGTTATTTTCGGGATTGTCATTTTATTCGTAAACATTATTTTCGGTTTAATTGTCGGCATGATGCAGCAAGGGATGAGCTTTGCGGATGCGGCTCTTCATTATACACAGTTAACTGTCGGTGACGGAATCGTAAACCAAATTGGATCGCTTATGCTTGCGATTTCAACTGGTATTATCGTAACTCGTGTATTTGACGGTTCACCGGATACAGTAACAGAAGGTATCTTTAAAGAGTTATTAGCGCATGAAGTCGTTGTATATGCGCTCGGTGGTTTATTTATCGCAATGGGTATTTTTACTCCGCTACCGTTTCTACCATTCGCACTCGTTGGCGGAACAATTATCTTCTTAGGAATTCGTAATAAAAATCGAATAAAGAAAGAAAAAGAAGACGAGCTTCAAAAAGAAATAGAAATGATCCAAGGCGAAGATGAACAACTGCAACAAGTGGAAGATTCATTCGGAGTATTTACGGATAAATATCCAATTATAGTAGAACTCGGTTTAGATTTAGCAGCACTTGTAAAGCAAAAAATTAACGGGGAAACAGCGCGTGATAAAGTTGTTCTTATGAGGAAGTCAATTATTACTGACCTTGGTATTAACGTTCCTGGAATTAACTTTAAAGATAATACGAGCTTTAGGCCACGCGGACGTTACATTATTCGAATTAAAGGTGCGAAGGCGGCTGAAGGTGTTTTAAAATCAGGTTATTTATTAGCACTGAAAACACCAAACGTAATGGCTGATTTAGATGCAGAGCCAGCGAAAGATCCAATTTTCGGTGAAGATGGATATTGGATTCTAGAGCATATGGTGCAAGATGCACAAATGAAAGGCTATCAAGTTTTAGAGCCACTTAGCATATTAATTACACATTTAGATGTTGTCGTTAGACGTAATCTTCATGAATTAATTCAGCGCCAACATGTAAAAGACTTAATTAACTCGCTTGAAAATGATAATGGCGTTCTATTAGAAGAGATTAAGAAAAAAGAAATTGATTTATCACTTGTTCAAAATGTTATTAAACAACTTCTAAAAGAAGGTATTTCTATTCGTGATTTACCAACAATTATTGAAGGTATTATTGACGGCAAAGAAATTTATCAAAACCACGTTGATGGTGTGACATCATTTGTTCGTGAATGTATTTCAAAAGTTATTTGTGAAAATGCGAAAAATCCGGACGGAAAAATATATGCAGCACTCTTCTCTGATTCAATCGAGTTAGATGCGGATGTTGTGAATAATTCATATCAAGGTTACTTATTAAACTGGGATTTAGATTTAGAAACACGTGTCGTTGAGCAAGTGCAGCGCGTCTTTAAGCAAGCACGTTTAATGGGAAGAGAACCAGTGTTATTAACACGTAGAAAAGATTTTAGATTTGCGATTGTAAGACTGCTAGAACGTTATCAAGTGGAAGCACAAGTACTTTGTATTAGTGAATTAGCACCAGAAATTGTTGTGGATCAAATTGCCTATATTGAATAGTAGGGGGTGAAGTAATGGAAAGTACAGAAAAGAAAGAAGCGTTACTGCGAATAAAAGCAGCTTCGAAAAATGAATTGTATCGAAAGTTATTTGACCAATATGGCACAGATTATTATTATGTTGTCGATGAAAGTGTAAAACGAAATATACCGTTTTTTTGGAAAAAGGATTATGAAATGTTAGTTGCTTTTCCAGAAGAAAAACAGGAAGAAGTGAATGAAGGTACAGCTCAATTTCATGAACAGTTAATGGATGTTGTGAATGATCCTTCAGAACAAATTGTGAAGGCGAATGGAATTCAATCAGTACTGCACAATTTAGAAAACGTAACGACTTCTATGTCATACGCGGCGATGCAAACAGGAAATAGTGAAGAATGGGCAAGAAAAAAAGAGAAACTATTAAAGCTGTTTGAAAAAGGAATCGTCGTTGTGAAACCGATGAAAGAAACGGAAGTAACGAAAGTAACGAAAAAGAAAAAAGTTGTGAAACAAGTCGTTCCAGTAAAGAAAGAAGAAGTAGTTCCAAAGAAAGAAAATCAAGAATCTGTACCGTTTATTATTCAAAAAGTAATTCGGATGCTAGAACAAAACGATGTGGAACAATATTTCATTCATGCATATGCTGAAAAGTTAAAAATAAAGTTTGAAAATGCAACGATGATTACGGAAGAAGAAGTTATCAGGTACATATTGGAAGATATGAAATCTCATTTCAATACGGAAAACGTCTTTGAAAAAGAAGTACAAACAATTGCATTAATCGGTCCAACTGGCGTTGGTAAAACGACGACACTCGCGAAAATGGCATGGCAATTTCACGGTAAGAAAAAAACAGTTGGTTTTATAACGACAGATCATTCGCGCATAGGAACAGTACAGCAATTGCAAGATAACGTAAAGACAATTGGATCTGAAGTAATTGCTGTGCGTGATGAAGCTGCAATGACAAGAGCGCTTACGTATTTTAAAGAAGAAGCACGCGTCGATTATATTTTAATTGATACAGCCGGAAAAAATTATCGTACGTCAGAAACAGTGGAAGAAATGATTGAAACGATGGGACAAGTAGAACCAGATTATATTTGTTTAACGTTATCAGCTTCTATGAAAAGTAAAGATATGATTGAAATCATTACAAACTTTAAAGATATTCATATAGATGGTATTGTGTTTACGAAATTTGATGAAACAGCAAGTAGTGGCGAATTGTTGAAAATTCCAGCGGTATCATCAGCTCCTATTGTATTAATGACAGATGGCCAAGACATAAAGAAAAATATACATATCGCTACAGCTGAACATTTAGCAAAACAAATGTTACAAACATCGTAGAAAAGAGGTGAAGAATAAGGCGCTTGCCTTATTCAAACGAATATGAACGGTCTTTATATAGGTTCTATGGGCATGATGAATTACATGCAGCGCATTAATGTTCATTCGAATAACGTTGCAAATGCTCAAACGACAGGATTTAAAGCAGAAAATATGACGTCTAAAGTATTTGATGTACAAGACACATATCGCCGCGGAGATGGGGCGGTAACAAATATCGGTTCGGTTGATTACGCTGTAGTACCAGCTGCAACGCATGTGAATTTAGTACAAGGAAATATACAAATGACAAATAGCGCTACAGATTTCTTTTTAGATGACGGCGCGGCCGGCACAACATCATTTTTTGTTACTTCTAAAAATGATGAAACGTTTTTAACGAGAGATGGTAGTTTCACATTAAATAGTGATCGTTATTTACAAACGTCATCTGGTGCTTTCGTAATGGGAGAGAATAATGAGCGTATTCGTATTCCAGAAGGAGCAAAGGTTGCTGTACAAGCAGACGGTACATTATATGATGAAGTAACACAAAATAATATTGGTCGTTTACAAACAAAAACAGTAGATGCAGAAACGAATGCTCGTCTCGTACAACGTGAAAATAAAAGCTTTACACTAGCAGAAGGAAACATTGCTAATTTACCGAACGGAACAGGAATAGTAAAAAATCATATGCTAGAAAATTCAAATGTAGATATGACGAAAGAGATGGCAGATCTTATGACAGATCAAAAGATGATTCAAGCATCACAGCGCGTTATGACGTCATTTGATAAAATTTATGAAAAAGAAGCGAATGAAATATTGAGATAGTGGACTCCTAATAAAGGAGTCTTTTATTAATTTTAAATTTCAGAATTATCAATTGACTTTGCGGAGTTTCTTTTTTATATTAGTAGGTATAACTATAACTACTAAAGAGGTGAGGGTATGACAACGGCATTATATTTAGAAGATGCATACAAAACGAGTTGCGAAACAGAAGTGATAAGAGTAGAAGGGAATAAAGTATTTGTAAAAGAAACAGTTTTTTATCCAACTGGTGGAGGACAGGAATGTGATACGGGTGTCATTGTACAAGATGGGTCTGTATTTGAAGTTGAAAAAGTAAAGAAGGAGCAAGGAGAAATAGTTCACTATATAAAAGATGAAGCACAAGTAAAGTTAGGTCCAGTTAAATTAGAGATAAATTGGGAAAGACGTCATAATTTAATGCGTCATCACTCTTTACTGCATCTTATCGGAGCTGTTGTTTATGAAAAGTATGGAGCTCTATGCACTGGAAATCAAATTTATCCTGATAAAGCACGTATCGACTTTAATGAGTTACAAGAGTTATCGAGCGTGGAAGTAGAAGAAATTGTTGAGGAAGTGAATAAACTTATTAAGCAAAATAAAGAAATTTCCACTCGTTATATGAGCCGCGAAGAAGCAGAAAATGCTGTAGGAATGATTAAAACAGCAATAAATCTCCTGCCAACTACTATCCAAGAAATCCGCATTGTTACAATTGAAAATTTAGACGAACAAGCTTGTGGAGGCACACATGTGAAAAATACGAGTGAAATAGGAACACTTGTTATTGATAAAGTAAAAAGTAAAGGGAAGCAAAATCGTCGTTTTGAAGTAAGGGCGATTTAGATTGTGAGGGGTTACCGATGGATGAAATTATAAAAGAATTACAAAAGTTAGGATTTTCCCAGTATGAATGTAAAGCGTATATTGGATTGTTAAAACATTCCCCAGTAACAGGCTATGAAGTGAGTAAACAAACAGGAGTACCTCGTTCTATGATTTACGAGGTACTCGGTAAGTTAATGGATAAAGGAGCGGTGCATATTGTACCTTCTGAACCAGTTAAATATGTACCAGTACCAGCTACCGAATTAATGAATCGAATGCGAAAAGACTTTGAGAAGTCCTTTGAGTTTTTAGACCAGAAATTAAATCATTTAGAACAAGAAAGACAGATTGATGTAATTTCGCATATTCGCTCAAATGATCGTGTTTTAAAAGAAATATGCAATATAATTGGTAGAGCAAAGGAAGAGTTATGGATTTCTGTATGGGAAGATCAAGTGCATGAAATTGAGCCATACATTCATCAAAAGGAAGAGGAAGGCGTACATATATTTTCAATCTTATTTGGAGCTCCAGAAACAAAAATAGGAGCGACGTTTCATCATAATTATATGACGCCCCACGTTGTTGAAAAGAGAATGGGTGGTCATTTAACTGTTATTGCTCGTGATGGAGAGGAAGTATTAATTGCGAACTTTTCAAATGATAGCACTTCATGGGCCGTTACAACGTATGACCCAGCGCTAGTTCTCGTTGCTACAGAGTATGTGCGGCACGATATTATGGTTGAAGAAATCACGAAGGAATTTGGGGCGGATAAGTTAGATACGTTATGGCGTGAAAATATAGATTTAGTTCATGTCGTAACAGGAAAACGAACTTTAGAAGGAATGGAGGATGATAAGGATGAGTAAAGCTCAGGCACATGTAGCTTTGCAGAGCGATGATACATTTCAGCAAGGAGTAAAAGATTGTTTACCAACTGTATTTGGTTACTTGAGCATCGGTATAGCAGCTGGTGTAATTGCAAAAACAGCTGGTTTCTCTATCATTGAAATTGCGTTTATGTCCACTTTAATTTATGCAGGTTCTGCCCAATTTATATTAGCTGGTATGTATGCAGCCGGTGCTCCTGCTTCCGCAATTATTTTTACTGTATTTTTTGTTAACTTGCGCCACCTTCTTATGAGTGCTGCGCTTGCGCCATACTTTATGAAACTGCCTCTATTTAAAAACTTACTAATCGGTTCTCAAATTACAGATGAAACTTTCGGCGTTGCAGTGCAGCATGCAGCGCAAAAAGGATATTTAGGCGAAAGATGGATGATTGGGCTAAATGTAACGGCTTATTTAAACTGGATTCTTGCTACTATTATCGGCGGGCTATTTGGTGAGTGGATACCAGATCCACATACATACGGGATGGATTATGCATTACCAGCAATGTTTATCGGATTATTTGTACTTCAGCTCATAAGTAGTAAACCAAAGCTAGCAATTCATTTAAGTGTTGCAATTGTAGCGATTATTATCGCATACGTTTCACACTTATTTATGCCAGATAGTATAGCGGTTATTATCGCAACATTACTAGCTGCGACGATTGGAGTGGTGATTGAAAAATGGAAATGAGATTAGACGTATTATTACTTTTATTAGCAGCAGGAGCTGTTACACTCGTGCCACGTATTTTACCTCTACTCGTATTTAGTAAACTACAAATTCCAGACTGGGGTTTAAAATGGTTAAATTACATACCAATTGCAATATTAGCAGCACTTTTAGCACAAGTTTTATTTATGCACGAGACGATGCAGTGGGATTATCTTATTGCAGCAATTCCAACATTTCTTGTAGCGATATATACTCGTAGTTTATTAGGTACAGTATTAACAGGAGTGATTGTGATTATTTTGTTACGTTTCTTTTTCTAAAAAGGATTACGCTCATATCATAGCGAAAAGTGTAATAACATAAAAAATATAGGGGTGGTGTTATGATACTTTTAACGATAGGAGCAATTTTGTTAACGTTGTTTATTTTCTTTATTATCGGTTTCGTTACGTTTATGATGTTTGTTGATAAGGCGACACCTCAAATATATTATACACCTTGTGAATCAGTGACAGTGAAAACTAAAGGTAAACATAGAAGGAAGAAAAGTTGAACGTTAGCTTTTCTTCCTTCTTCTATTACATCCCGGAAAGAACTAACAACAATAATCCAAATAAAAAACTAGTCAAGGAAAGAAAACCGATACATATGGAGAATACACGATTATTTCCCCATTCACGCCAGAAAGTTATAAAACCTAAAATACAAAGGAAAAACCAAATGGGTAAGAATATGAACTCACTAACTTTCTCGGGGAGTAGCGAATAAAAAGTTGTTACATATAAGATCCAATTAGTAAAAAATAAAATGCAAACGATAATAGATTGTAAGTAGGGGCGGTTGAAAAATCCTCCTTTTTTTACGGTTATAAAAATGATAGTTAGCGCTGAGATAAAGGCAATGAGTATGAAAACAAGTAAGAGTAATGCCAGCGTCATTTGAGTCTCCTTCATAAGCTTGTTTTTATCCTGCATTAACGGGCAGTAAGACCCCCGCCTCAAAATTCAGCGTAAGAAAAGAGGTTATGTGGGATGAACAACCCCCACTGATTAAAGTTTCACTTTACAAGAAATGAATCTATTAAATTGTATGCTTGTTTTGTAGAGTGCTCGTTATATTTTTCAGTGTACGGATTTAGAAATCCATGTTCACCGTGTAGTTGTTTTATTTCTAATAAAGGGTTATTCTGTTGCTGCAATGTTTGAATGAAAGAGGATACTGAAAAACTAGCTTCTTTTTCAGGGAATATAAGTAGTGTAGCGCATGTAGGCTTTATGTGAACATAGTCGCGTATACGAGAACCATAACATCCGATAATAAAATTTATTTTCGGATTGTTACTACATAGCCATGAGATGGTAGCTCCAACACTAAAGCCGATAAGTCCAATATGTGTATAACTACTAGAAAGATGAGAAATGAATTCTTCAATTTGCTTTTTTCCATCATCAAATCCAATATGATTTACAAAATGTTCATATGCCTTTTCTTCATCACGATAATGAAATGCATGTTGTAAGTGTAGAAGATTAGGACAGAATACGTCTATATGAGATGAAGTAAAGTGCTGGGTAACGTGATGCATATGGTCGTTCACACCATATATTTCATGAACAATAACGAGAGCTAATTTTTCCTTCATAGTTATAAAGTACCTCTATGAAACTTAAATTCTTTCTCAACAAGACAAATACGCAGGTGGAAGTTTTCATACCATTGCTCACGACCTCTTTTTTTCGCTTCTTTATGTAAGGTGTTCTTCTTCCAATTTTCAATCGCATCAAGTGATTCCCAATAAGAAATTGTTATTCCGAGTCCAGAATTACCTCGTGCACTTTCTACACCTAAAAATCCAGGTTGTTGCTTTGCAAGTTTCTCCATTTCTTCGGCAACGGTATTATAGTCAGTTGTATTATTTGATAAATTAGAAGTGAATATAACTGCATAATAAGGCTGGTTTTTTTCTAAATTAGATGCCATTATTTTTCCTCCTTAATGTATAGTACGAATAATTAATCCATAGTTTGTATTTTAGCAGGTCACAAAAAGAAAAGAAGTAGAAAATTCTTATTTTTTCAGCTCATGTAAAATAAAGAGTTGAAGAAATTTATAATAAGTAATCTGAAAGAAGAAAAATGCCACTTCAAAAGAGAAGTGGCATTTCTTATATTTCCTCTAAGCTATTAACTGGAACAGTTAATTCGCGTCCTGGGTTTTTTACTTCATATATGCGGGCGGTTTCATTGCTTTCATCGACGTGTTGAATCATAACAGGCATGCCTTGAAAATTGACATTGGCTTGTTCTGCTGACATAGAAAGCTCTATTGCACGTTGTATATTCATTTATATTCCTCCCATCATTATTATCTTTGCTAAAAAAGAGGAATAATATACCATTTAGAGACATTCTTAAAGTTTTTGTATTATTTGTAATGTTTCTTTAATAAATGAAGTGAAGATGGAATCAGGATAGGCCTGTACGATTTCATATGCTTCTGTTACTTCTTCAAGAGCTCTTTTTTTATCATTAAGTTTCACATAACAAAGAGCGCGATATGCCCCAGCTGTTGTAAGCCGTGCGTGATCAAGTGGATGGTTTATATAATCTGGTATGATAGCGCGTTGCAATGTTTTTAAAGCTTCTTCGTATTGTTTTAAACCATACAAAGCTTTTCCTTTTTCAAGATAATATGATCCATCATCTTGAAAAATTGGCTCATCTTTTAATTTTTCTCGAAATTGTTCTAAATGTTCTAATGCAATTGTATATTCATTAGCAATTGTGTTGTAGTAGAAAGCTTTTAAAAGATCAATAACCGCTGCAGAGAAATTATCTTCTGTAAAAATGGCGAATTGCTCTGATTTTTTTATGTAATGTAAATATTGTTCTTTATCAGCCATGATTACTTTTTGATAAGATAAAATACGATAAAATTCATCTGTTTTATAATACACTTGATGTTTTTTTGAAAATGCAAGTGCATCTAAAATGACACTTTCACATTGTTCGTAATCACCACATGCAAGAAAAATAATTGCTTCATATAAATATAATTCGATATGTATAATGAGATCCATTTCTAAATGTTTCTCTTCATAGTCATTTCGGATACTAGCTATAAGTTGTAAACATTCAGCATATTTTTTACGTGTGAATATCGTAAAGGATAATTTTAATTTTGTTTCCGTACTATCCCGGTATAACGTATATTTCTCAAAAATAGAAGTAGCCTTTTCAACGTAATATTCAATATTGTAATCTTTCATTTTAGCCGCAGCTGTTACAAACTGTTTATATAAACGAGCAGTATTCAAAGTGGGAGGTAGCTCTTTTTGAACGATCGGTAGTAAAACCTCATATACTTCATCGTACTTGTTTGCTTTTATTAGTTTCTCCGTTTGTTGAATGAGTCCTACAATTTCTACATCATCATCTTCTAATAAAAAACTCGTTTCACATTCAAGTTTGTCAGCGATATATTGTAGTGTTTTCATAGAAGGTGTAGCTTTTCCATTTTCAATTTGACTTAGCATACTTTTTGTGAGTTCTGAACCTGCTAGATCAGTTTGAGTAAGCTTTTTTTCTTTTCGTAACGTTTTAATTTTTTCACCGAGAGTAGCCATATAATTGCTCCTTTATAGTTAGAAAGTTAAATGTCATTAAACTTTTTGTTGTAAAAATTGGAAAGTTAATTATATAATAAGTTTAACACAATTTAACTTTTAAGGGGAGAGTGTCAAAAATGGGGGATATAAGTATAGGACAAAATGATTCAAGAATGAAGATTGCAACGAGAAATATTATTTTAATGATGATTGGGAAAATGACGTCTTTGCTAGGAGCCGGTATTTATACGTTTGCAATGGGATTATACGTATTAAAGACAACGGGTTCAGGAATGGGGTTTGCAACTACGCTTATTTGTGGATCGATTCCAAGGCTAATCTGTGGACCAATTGCTGGTGCTGTAGCTGACCGCGTCAATCGAAAATGGCTTGTCATCGGTACCGATTTGTTAAGTAGTTTAACAATGTTTATTATGTTTATCCTTGCAACTACTTTTGGGCCATCACTTCTGTTTATTTATGTTTCAGCAGCATTATTATCAATTTGTGCGAGTTTTTACTCTGTTTCATTAACTTCATCTATTCCAAGTTTAGTAGATGAAGGACGTATTCAAAAAGCGAGTGCCTTGAACCAGACGGCAGCATCTTTATCAAATATTTTAGCACCGATTATTGGCGGAGTTGTATTTGGTTTCTTTTCAATTAAATCGTTTTTCCTATTGAATAGCATTACATTCTTTTTAGCGGTTGTTGTGCAATTGTTTATCGTATTTGATTTATACAAAAAAGAAAAGGCTGAAAGTAAAGAGCATTTCTTGACGAGTATAAAAGAAGGGTTTTCATATGTGAAAAGACAGCATGAAATATATGGTTTAATGAAAATTGCAGTAGGGGTAAACTTTTTTGCGAGTGCACTTTTCGTTTCACTTCCATATATTATTGTTCAAAATTTGCATCTATCTTCGAAACAACTCGGTGTTGTAGAGGGAATGTTAGCAGTTGGGATGTTAATTGGTGCAATTGCGTTATCAGTACGTAAAGAAGTGAATGATCCGTTTCGCTCTGTTTATATTGGGTTGTTTTTATTTGCGAGTTTGAGTTTATGTACAGTGTTTCCATTAGTAGTCACCATCCCGAAAGTAGCAAGTTTTATTTACTATATCGCTTTTATGATGTTAACTGGTATATCAATGATGGTTGTAAATATCCCGATGCAAGTACATTTGCAAAAGACGACAGATCCAAGTTATTTAGGACGCGTTTTCGGCTTACTTGAAACAATTTCTACTGCAATCGCACCGCTCGGTATGATTGTGTATGGATTATTATTAGATATGTTGCCAACTAGCATTGTTATGATGACATTAGGCGTAGGTTTATTGTTAGTTGTATTAGTAGGAGTAAAGAAGCATGTAATGAAAAAGCAAGTGGATGTGTCTGTCTAAAAGGAAATGTGACTTAATAAAATAAAAATGACTAAATTAGTATTTTAGTTTTTGAAACTCTTTTTCATGTATGTTAAAGTAAAGTGAGCTTGCAAAGAAAAGGAGACAACAGCATGAAAAAATTAAGTTTTGTTATGCTTTTTCTATTAGTCGTAATGGCTGGATGTAGCAATTATGACACATATATTGAAACAGGTATGCAATCATTGAAAGATGAAAAGTATAGTGATGCAACAATGTGGTTCGAAAAAGCAGAAAAAGAGAAATCAGGAAATGAAGCGAAATCATATAAAGAAGTTGCTGAGAAAATGGATCAGGGAGCAACAGCATTAAAAGACGGTAAGTATTTAGAAGCGAAAGACATTGCAAATGAAGTGTTACAAAAGAAAAAAGATGATGAACTTGAAAAAGCTGTAACATCAAATGCAGAGAATATGCTTCAAAAAGCAAAAGATGTGGAAGAGAAAGTAAATGAAAGAGTGGCAAAGCGTAGAAAGGTAGAAGAAGAAGGAATCGATAAAATTATTAAAGCTGTCGATAGTATAGATGAAGTGAAAGAAAAAGAGAAGAAAGTATCAGAAGCATTAGATAAGGCTGAAGAGGCGCAAGCAAAAATTGAGGCAAAGAAAAATAAATAGATTTATAGTTTAAAAGGCTGTCGTGCATAACGACAGCCTTTTAATTTTTTGTTGCAAATGAAGTGATGCTCTGTAGTAAAAAAGAAATGATTTTAGAATTCCATCTGTCCTCATGATGAATCGTATAAATATTACGCTGAAATTCAAATTCAGGGATTGGTATATAGCATAGCTCATTTCGTTGTATTTCTTGTTCGATAGCAAGTTTAGAAATCAAGGCAATTCCATTACCATATTTTAAAATTTGTTTCATCGTTTCTAATGAATCTAATTCAATTTCTGATTGGAATGTAATGTTGTGCGCTAACGTCCATTGTGTAAGTAAATCTCTCGTTGTAGATGGGTTACGATGCAATAGTATGCGTTCCTTTTCTATATTTTGTAACGATACATTGTCTTTTTTTGAAAAATGATGTTCTTTGGAAAAGGCAAGAACAAGTGTATCGGGCATTATATTCGTTTGTTTTAAAAGTGGTTCATCAAATGGAGCAGCGGAAATTATCCCAAGATCGATTTCGTGATTTTGTAGCATCATTCGAATTTCAGGGGCTGTTTTCACTAGTAGCGTTATTTTTATATTGGGAAATTCACATTGAAATTGATGAACGACTGCTGGCAAAAGATAAGTCGCTGGTACATAACTAGCGCCGATTGTTATAGCACCTTTCTGAAAATCTTTAAACTCTTGCGTGACACGTCTAGCTTCTTTCATAAGTGCATCTATTTTACAAGCATAATGGTGCAAAGCCTCACCAGCCTCTGTTAAGAAATACCTTCCAGAACGTAATTCGAATAAAGACACACCGAGTTCTTCTTCTAAGCTTTTCATATGAAAAGTAATAGTTGGTTGTTTAACGCCAAGTTTTTCTGCAACGATTGTAAGCTTTTTGTATTTCTTAATAAGTACTACAATTTCTAATTTTAAGAGATTCATTATGAATTGCCGCCTTTTTTATTTTAACTATAGAAAAAATCTATAGAAATAAATAGTTTATTAGAAGTTTTTTAATTTAATCTTTACAGTACATTAACATTAAGTATAAATCTTCCATATAGAATGAAAGCAGGTTAAGAATGAGGGGAGAGAGGTGAGACGATGGATATTAAAATTAATGGATTAGAAAAAACATTTGGAAAAACACAAGCGTTAAAGCCGTTGCAGATTGTAATGAAACAAGGGGAATTCACTACACTTTTAGGACCTTCGGGATGTGGGAAAACGACTTTACTTAGAATGATAGCAGGACTTGAAGAACCGGATAAGGGAGAAATATATTTTGGAGACCAGTGCATGTATTCTGCTACAAAAAAGATAAAGACATCTCCTAATGAACGGAATATTGGTATGGTATTTCAAGATTTTGCTTTATGGCCGCACATGACTGTTTTTGAAAATGTTGCATTTGGTTTAAGAGCTACAAAGCAAATGAATCATTTACGAGAAAAAGTAGAAGATGCGATAAAGCGTGTTCGCCTGCAAGGTATGGAGAAAAGGTATCCGCACGAACTTTCTGGTGGACAGCAACAACGTGTCGCATTCGCTAGAGCAATTGTAACAAAACCTCATTTTATTTTGTTTGACGAACCGCTAAGTGCGCTCGATGCAATTTTGCGAGAAGAAATGAGAATAGAGCTTATGGATATCGTTCATTCCATTGGTTTAACTGCACTGTATGTCACTCACGATCAAACAGAAGCAATGTCAATGTCAGACCAAATTATTGTCATGAAACAAGGAGCAGTATTACAAAAAGGAACACCCGAAGATATTTATGTGAAACCGTCTCATGAATTTGTTGCCAAATTTGTTGGTAAGGCGAATTGGCTTGTAGAGGGTAAAAAAATGGTTCGTCCAGAGCATGTGAGCTGGACGAAAAATGAAGTGTGCGAAATGTATACAGGTGAAATTAAGCACGTTACATATGTAGGAGAACGGTATGAAATAAAAGTAAACATGGGGGCACTCGGAATATGGACAGCTTATCACAATAGTAAATTAAGCATCGGGAAAGCAGTATCGTTATATGTACCAAAAAAATGTATTCATCATATAGGGGGAGAATCGTATGAAGAAATTCAGTTCGCTTAAGTCTTTATTTGTATGTACTTTACTATTTTCTACTGTAGTAACAGGTTGTAGTTCAAAGACAGGTAATGCAGATGCAAAAAGTAAAAATATGAATGAAAAGAAAATTGTTGTATATAGTGCAGGGCCAAAAGGGTTAGCAGAAAAAATTCAAAAAGACTTTGAAAAGAAAACTGGTATAAAGGTGGAAATGTTTCAAGGGACAACTGGTAAAATTTTAGCGAGAATGGAAGCTGAAAAGAAAAATCCAGTCGTTGACGTTGTCGTACTCGCTTCCTTACCAGCGATGGAAGGATTAAAGAAAGAGGGTCAAACGTTAGCTTATAAAGAGGCGAAACAAGCTGATAAGCTGCGTTCTGAATGGTCAGATGATAAAGGCCATTATTTCGGGTATAGTGCTTCAGCATTAGGGATTGTGTACAATACAAAAAATGTGAAGACGGCGCCTGAAGATTGGAGCGATATAACGGAAGGAGAATGGAAAGGGAAAGTGAATCTTCCAGATCCAGCACTTTCAGGTTCAGCTTTAGACTTTGTAACAGGATACGTGAAAAAGAATGGACAAGATGGATGGAATTTATTTGAGCAGCTTAAGAAAAATGAAGTTACAGTAGCAGGAGCAAACCAGGAAGCGTTAGACCCAGTTGTAACAGGTGCGAAAGATATGGTCATTGCGGGTGTTGATTATATGACGTATAGCGCAAAAGCAAAGGGTGAACCTGTTGATATCGTATATCCAAAAAGCGGAACAGTTATTAGCCCACGTGCAGCGGGGATTATGAAGGATAGTAAAAATATTGAAGGTGCAAAAGAGTTTATTGATTATTTATTATCCGATGATGTACAAAAACAAGTTTCTAAAGCGTATTTATTGCCTGGTAGAACAGATATAAAAGCTGAAAATAGACCAAATGTAGAAGAGATTCCAGTATTAAATATTGATTGGAAAACAGTTGAGAAAGAGCAAGATGAAATAGGGAAACAATTTAAGAAAGTATTTCAATAAGATGGTGATTCCATGGTAAATCGATTCGTATCAGTAAGACAAGTTGGAATGACGGTAGCGTTATTACTTGTCGCGATGTTAATCGTCATTCCACTTTTTCTTATTTTATTTTCTAGTGTATATGAAAATAGCAGTTGGAATTTTTTAAAGCCTTTTGAAGTGATGCAGAGTGGTGGATTAGCGGGGATTTTTCTAAATTCGATGCTTCTAGGTGTACTCGTTGTAATAGGTGCTACAATATTTGCATTTCCATTGGCATTTATTATGAGCAAAACAGATGTAGGAAAGTATAGTAAGTTAGATATTGTTTTTATGATTCCATTTATGACACCGCCGTATATTGGATCGATGGGCTGGATTTTGTTCATGCAACCTAACGGCTATTTTGAACAATTTTTCCCGATGTTAAAGACAGTTTCATCATCGTTTTTTAGTTTAGGAGGTATGGTCTTAATTATGAGTCTGCATTTATTCCCATTTCTTTATTTCATGCTGAAAAACACGTTACTTCAGATTGGGAGTAGTAAAGAAGAAGCTGCAGCAGTTCATGGCGGAAGTTTTTTCTATCGCTTAAGAAAAATAATATTGCCGTTATTAGTATCAAGTTATGTAATGGGTGCTTTACTCATTTTCGTAAAGACGATTGCTGAATTTGGAACACCGGCTACATTCGGACGTAGAATAGGATTCCACGTGTTAACATCAGAAATTCATAAATTTATTTCGAGTTGGCCAATTGATTTTAGTAGTGCAACAGCATTATCTTCTTTATTACTTAGTGCTTGTATGCTCATTTGGTATATGCAAAATGTATTGAATCGAAAGTATTCATATGCAATGGTTAGTGGAAAAGGTGTGAAATCTAAAAGATATACTTTGTCTATATTTACGCGCGTTGTAGCATGGATGTATGTAATTGGTTTATTAATCGTATCAATTGGAATTCCATACTTTTCTATACTTATTGCTTCTTTGTCAAAATTAAGAGGCGGCGGTTTACATGTAAATAACTTTACAACAAGCCATTATGAGGCATTGTTTACAATGGGATCTCCGGGATTAGAGGCTTTATGGAATAGTTTTCTTTTTTCACTCGTAACAGCGATTATTGCGGTAATTATTGGAGTCTTTTTGGCACTTATGATTCGAAAGGGGAAAAAAAACTCTGAAAAATGGCTTGATATGTGCGGTATGTTACCGAATATGGTACCAGGAATCGTTATGGTTGTAGGTCTTATTCTATTTTGGAATTCACCATATATGCCTATATCAATTTATAATACACCAATTATGGTTATCATAACGTATGTTGTTCTGTTTTTACCTTACACGGTGCAATATGTAAAATCATCACTCGGACAAATTGATGATTCTCTCGTACAGGCAGGAAGTATTTTTTCGGGAAATTATATTTATATTTTTAGAAAAATAATATTGCCTCTTATTATCCCAGGCATTCTTGCCGGATGGGCGATGACATTTACAATTTCAATAAGAGAGTTAGTAGCATCACTTCTCGTATTACCTCCATCAGTAGAAACGTCAGCAACGTTTATTTTTGCTCAATTTGAACAGGGTGAAGTATCTATAGGAATGGCGATGGCCGTTGTTTCTGTTGGACTTACAACAATGTGCTTATTACTGCTGCAACATATGGAGCAAAAGCGAAAAGGGGTAGCATGATGAGAGTGGAAGTATGGGGAGGAGCAGGAGAATACGGTCGCTCTTGCTATTTTGTAAAAAATAAAGAGACGAAAATAGTATTTGATTGTGGTATTAATCGATCTTATGAGGATGGTTATCCAAAAATAGAGAGAGAAGCTGTTCCATTTTTAAATGCGGTATTTTTATCACATATTCATGAAGATCATACGATGGGTTTACCTTTATTAGCGAAGTATGGCTATAAGAAAAAAATTTGGACGACTCGTTATACGAAGGAGCAACTGCCGTTATATTATGAAAAATGGAGAAACTATAATGTGATGCAAGGATGGAATTTACCTTATAGCGACCAACATATAAAAGATTTAAATTATGTATGTATTGATGAGATTAGCAATCCAAATGAATGGTTACAAATTACTCCTACATTGCGGTTTCAGTGGGGGTATAGTGGGCATGTATTAGGAGCTGTTTGGTTTTTAGTTGATATGTGTAATACATACGTATTTTATTCAGGCGACTATTCAGCAGAGTCTAATATACTACGAGCTAATTTACCTGAGAAATTGGGCCACAATATAAAAGTTGCAATTGTAGATGCCGCTTATCATACAGATGATGTTTCGCAAAATGAAAGATTAGACGATCTATGTGCAGAAATTGAACGAGTTATGCAAAATGAAGGAATAGCATTATTACCGCTGCCACAACTTGGTAGGGCGCAAGATATAGTATTGTATTTATATGAACGATATAAAGAATTTCCGCTTATAGTAGATAAAGAAATTTTGGCTGGATTTGAAGAGATGTTCATATATAAAGGTTGGATAAAAAATAATGAAGAACTTAAATGGATTATGGAGAGTTTAAAAAGAAACATAATAGTTATGGATAATGACATTAGTATGCAAAATAGTTACGGAATAGTTGTAATGAGTGATGCGAATATGCAAACGAAACGAGCACAGTTATACTATGAACAACTTCGGAATGAAAAACGGAATGCCGTTATTTTTACTGGGCATATTGCGAAAGGGAGTTTTGCAGAAAAAGTTATGAAAGAACATGTAAGGAGTACATGTAGGGTGAAGAGAGTTCCGTATAAAGTTCACCAAAGTATAAGAGACGTTAAAGAGATGCTAAATACATTATTACCAGAACATACGGTGTTAGTGCACGCTTTGAAAGAGGATACGGATCGATTACAACAAAAGCTAAGTACAGCAGGGTATGAAAATGTATATTCACTTGCAATGGAACGTATAGAAGTCATTTGAAATGTAAAGGGGATAGGTATATGAAAAAAGTATTTGTATTCGTAAGCATTTTCTTTTGTTGTTTCCTTTATAACGTTAAGGAAGGGTTTGCAGCTAGTCCAATGAAACCTAGTTTTGAAGTAAAGTTATTATTGAAGCCAGAACAAGTATTAGGTGATAACAAAGAGATGAAGCAAGAGGTGCTAGAACATTTCCAGGCTGGTACAAAATATGAAAGAATACAAGTGCAATTTTTAGATACTGCGAATAAAAGTTTAAGCGAGGAAGGTTGGTTTGCTAGAATTCGAAAGAAAGAATTTAGTAAAGATTTTGAATTAACATATAAAAAAAGATATCCTATTCCAAATGGTGTAATTCAAGATGCACTAGAAGTAGCTAAAAAAGAAGGATTCGATAGTAATACGGATAGTTATGAGGCGGAAATAGATTGGGGATTTGAGAAGAAAACATTAAGCATTTCAAATAAGAAAAGTTACAGCGCTAAAGGATATGGGATACTTGATTTACCAAATGAACAAGCTGCTCAAAACATGTTAATAGAAAAATTACCAGGGAAAATGAACAAATGGTTGTATACAAATTGGGGAGAGGAAATGTTAAAGAGTTCCCGTATTTACGGTCCTGTATTAATGAAACGATATACAGGAGAGTTTGAAAACATAAAAGCAAATATTGAAATTTGGCCATTAAGTAATACCGGAAAATTAGAAGATGACTTCGTAATAGAAGTGTCATTTAAAACAAATGAAGAAAGTATTGCGACAAAGCAAAGGGAATTATTAATGGCGAGTTTAGAGAAAAAAGGCTGGTTGTTACCGAAAGATAGTTTGAAGACAGAGCTTATTTTTCAGTAAATGAGAAAAAAGGAATCCATATTTCGTGGATTCCTTTTTCAAATATATGAGTATTAAGCTAAGTCAGCTGACACGAACATATCACTATTTTGAAGGTTTTTAGAGCGTAAACTATAAGCAACTACCTTCTTTTTATATTGTTTTACAACATCAACATGCTCCTCGTGACTATAAATATAAAATGTAAAATTCTTTTTGCCACGTTTTGCATTGATAATTAAAGGCGTACCCTCATTGTGTGGTGGTGCATAATAGCGATCTAAAAATAAACCTTCGTTAAAATCATGAATAATTTTTGATTTCTGTTCGCCTTCTACGTTATTTCCATGAATTGTAATAGTCACATTCTCTTCTTCAAGTTTTGGATGTGTTTCGTACTTGCTAATAATGGATTCAATAACAGTGTTAGGAAGGCTAGAAACGATAATTTTAAATGCTCCAAATACAACTAACATTACAATAAACCAAGTCGTCATAGTATATCATCCCCTTTATTCTATTTAATAATATAACTCATATGGTAATAGTACATATGGTGAAGTTTTGTAT
>NZ_JBEUTW010000141.1:0-5621 GCF_040492675.1 Bacillus sp. AP50 | reverse complement strand
ATAATGAAAACCGCTATAAAACTAAGTAAGAATAATGTATGGAGTGGAGAATAGAAATGAAATATAAAAAAATAATATATATCTTTTTCATATCGCTATTTATAGTTGGTTGTCAAAGTGAAGTGAGTAAAGCGAATAGCGTGGAAGAGTATATTCCATCGCATCTTATGAATGCGGAAGTGACGGCGGATATTATGACACTTGAATTTCCTTATGAGATAAAAGAGAAATTAGAGAAAATCGGAAATAAAATGAGCGATAGTATTACAAATAATTTAGATTGGTATTTGAAGTATGCCGAAGAAGAAATTATACCGAAAAAAACGTTTCCTTATCATCAAAACTTAGGTATTACAAAAGAAGAATATGATTTTATGATAGATAAAATGGATAATGCAGAATATATAAATACGAAAGACGGAAAACTCTTTTTTAAAAAGAAAGATCATGAAATTCAAATTCTCTCTGATGAAAATTTGAATCTAATTAAAAATATTCGAATTGATACAGAGAAGAATACAATTAAAACTCCTTTGGGAGAATGCGAATATGAAGGTGAAATCAAGGCGTCGGATGAACAAAAAGCTACTGGTCCATGGAGTGGGAAGATGTGGACTTTAAAAAGCGATGGATTGCTTTATCATTTTTCATTAGGAAAGTTAAAAAACATAAACAAATCTATCATTTACATTTCAATAAAAGGTATATATAAAGATAGGATTATCAATACAGAAGAAGCAGTTGAATTTCACTCGGTTTCATAAAGAATCAAAAAAATCACCTTACTCGTTAAAGTAAGGTGATTTTTTATTAAATAAACAATCCAGCGATTGTCGCAGATAAAATAGAAGCAAGTGTTGATGCAAATAGCATTTTCCAACCAAATTTAGAAACAACGCTTCCTTGTTTTTCAGAAAGGGCACGGATTGTACCAACGATTGCACCAATTTGGCTAATACTTGCGAAGCTAATTAAGAATACTGTAACGATTCCAACTGTACGTGGAGCTAATGTTGTAGCTGTGTCTTTTAAATCAAGGATTGCTACAAACTCATTTAAAACAATCTTCGTACCCATAATACCACCAGCTGGGATAATATCTTGAGTTGGAATACCCATTAAGAATGCGAATGGAGAAAGTACGTAACCGAAGATTTGTTGTAAAGTAATGGCATGTCCCATTGCGCCTGAAGCTGCACTAATTACGTAGTTTACAACTTCCATCACACCGATAAAGGCGATCATTAATGCGGCAACGATACCAGCTACTTTTAAACCATCAAGCGCACCGTTAATCATTGCACCGATAAAGCTGTCCCCGAATAGAGTTCTATCAAATTTTTGAATCACTTCATCTTCTTTCTTCGTATCAACTGGTGTTAATAACGAACAAACGATTAAGCTTGAGAATAAATTTAGCGGAAGAGCTGCTAGTACGTATTTTGCATCTAACATCATTACGTATGATGCTGTAACAGAAGCAGAAACGGAGCTCATCGCAGAACAACAAATGATAAACATACGGTTTTTATTGAAATGCTGTAAATCGTTTTTAATAACGATTAATGCTTCACTTGAACCGAAGAATACAGAGTTTACTGCGTGGAATGACTCAACGCGTGGTAAACCAGTAATTTTTGAAATAGCACCGCCGACAACGCGAACGATGAATGGTAAAACACCTAAATAACTAAAGATTGAAAGTAGTGCTGAGAAAAATACGATAATTAGTAATACGTTTAAGAAAAAGACAAAATCTCTGTGAATTCCATTAAAGAGAAAATCGACACCTGTCGTACCAAGTTTAATTAGTTTGTTGAAAACTTTACTAATGAAAATAATGATTTGTTGACCAATCTTTGTAGCAAACATAAACCAACCGATTAAAATTTGGAAACCAATCATAATTGCAATTGCACGGAAGTTGATTTTACTTTTGTTGTTTGACAAAGCAAAACATAAACCTAACACGGCAAGAATACCGATAATGCTCATTACATATTGCATGTAGTTGCCCCTTTCAGAAGTTCGTATAAAGTTTGTACATAAAACGCTCGTTATATTACTAAAAATAAAGGAATGAGGTTTTATGTCATACGTAAGATGTCTGACCTTTTAGAAAAATAAAAATAAAAAAAGACCCATATGGATTCACTTTCATCTATGAGAGAAAGCTAATCAATATGAGTCCTTTTTTGCGCATAGGCTAATATTCATTAGTTTTCCCCATAGTCCAGCAATTTAAGGTTGCCGGGTAGAAACTCTCGATCCATATTATCAAGTATATATGAGGTAACATCGTCCGTATTAAATTAGTAGTAGCGTAACATTAACAGAGAACTATCGTCAATAGCTTTTTTTCTTCCAATAGAAAAAGACCATATAAGTATGATAAAATGTAACGCAGTGTTATGAAAAAGAGAGGTCGGAAAATGAGTACTAAAATGACGCCACCAGTTGAGAAAAACGAGTTTATAGATGTAGTATTTGAAGATTTAACACATGATGGTGCCGGTGTTGCGAAAGTAAAGGGCTATCCTATTTTCGTTAAAAACGGATTACCAGGTGAAGAAGCGCAAATTAAAATTATTAAAGTGAAGAAAAACTTCGCATTTGGTCGTTTAATGAAGCTTCATACAGAAAGTCCATATCGTAAAGATGCTGAATGTCCAGTATATAATCAGTGCGGCGGTTGTCAGCTTCAGCACTTAACTTATGAAGGACAATTACAAGCGAAAGAAAAACAAGTACGTGACGTTATGCAACGTATCGGAGGACTAGGTGATGTTCCTGTTCATCCTGTACTTGGCATGGAAAATCCGTGGGTATATCGCAATAAAGCACAAGTACCAATCGGAGAACGTGAAGGCGGACTTGTAGCTGGTTTCTATCGCCAAGGAACGCATGACATCATTAATATGGAATCATGCTTAATTCAGGCAGAAGAAAACGATACATTAATTCAAGAAGTAAAACGTATTTGTGAAAAGCACGGTATCACTGCGTACAACGAAGAGCGTAACAAAGGAACACTTCGTCACGTAATGGCTCGTTACGGACAAGTAACAGGGGAAATTATGCTTGTCTTCATTACACGTACAGCAGAATTGCCGAACAAAAACGCAATCATTGAAGAAATTGCAGCGAAATTCCCAGAAGTAAAATCCATTGTTCAAAACGTAAATACGAAGCGTACGAATGTAATCTTCGGAGATAAAACGACAGTACTGTACGGATCAGAATATATTTATGACTTTATCGGTGACATTAAATTTGCGATTTCAGCACGTTCATTCTATCAAGTAAACCCAGAACAAACGAAAGTGCTATACGATAAAACGTTAGAATACGCAAAATTAAACGGTAACGAAACAGTAATTGATGCCTATTGCGGAATCGGATCAATCTCGTTATTCCTAGCGCAAAAAGCGAAAAAAGTGTACGGCGTTGAAATCGTCCCAGAAGCAATTGAAGACGCAAACCGAAATGCAGCACTAAACAACATGACAAACGCTGAATTTGGGGTAGGAGAAGCAGAAGTAGTCATTCCAAAATGGTACAAAGAAGGCGTAATTGCTGACACAATGGTCGTAGACCCACCGCGTAAAGGCTGTGACGAAGCATTACTAAACACAATCATCGACATGAAGCCAAAACGCGTCGTATACGTATCATGTAACCCAGCAACATTAGCACGTGATTTAAAAGTACTAGAAGAAGGCGGATATAAAACACAGGAAGTACAACCTGTTGATATGTTCCCGCATACGACTCACGTAGAGTGTGTCGCTTGGCTTAAGTTAGTATAATAGGAAAGCAGTTGATATAGGAAAATCTATACCATCTGCTTTTTGGTTTACAAAAATACCATTCATAAGCGATTTTAGTTAAAATAAATATTGCTGATTTTCACAAATTATAAATTGAGATTTTGAAATTGTATTCATAGTGAGAGGATTTGAATTTAAAATGATAGATAATTTTTGGCGTGAATTACCACGACCATTTTTCGTACTTGCACCAATGGAAGATGTGACAGACGTTGTTTTCCGTCACGTAGTAAGTGAAGCTGGTCGTCCGGACGTATTCTTCACAGAGTTTACAAACTCGGATAGCTATTGCCATCCAGAAGGTATGAAAAGTGTACGTGGCCGTTTAATTTTTACAGAAGACGAACAACCGATGGTAGCACATATTTGGGGAGACAATCCCGAATACTTCCGTCAAATGAGTATCGGTATGGCAGAACTAGGATTTAAAGGCATCGATATTAATATGGGTTGCCCAGTACCGAACGTTGCATCAAGAGGGAAAGGTAGTGGCCTTATTCTACGTCCAGACGTTGCAGCAGAACTTATCCAAGCAGCAAAAGCGGGTGGACTGCCTGTCAGCGTAAAAACACGACTTGGCTTTAAAGAGTTAAGCGAGTGGGAAGATTGGTTAACGCACATTTTCAAACAAGATATTGCAAACCTTTCTATTCATTTACGCACAAGAGAAGAAATGAGCCAAGTAGATGCGCACTGGGAACTAATTCCGGAAATTAAAAAATTACGTGACCGCATTGCACCCAATACGTTAATAACAATCAATGGAGACATCCTTGATCGTAAAATGGGACTGGAACTTGCTGAAAAATACGGCATTGATGGCGTAATGATCGGACGAGGCATCTTCAAAAATCCATTTGCGTTTGAAAAAGAGCCAAGAGAACATAGCAGTAAAGAACATCTAGATCTTTTAAGACTACAACTTGATCTTCAAGATCAATATGCAGAAGTACTGCCACGCTCAATCACAGGGCTTCACCGCTTCTTCAAAATTTATGTAAAAGGCTTCCCTGGGGCTGCTGAATTGAGAAATCAATTGATGAGCACGAAGTCGACTGATGAAGTGCGTGGGTTGCTTGATAAGTTTGAGGATAGTGAGAGGGTTTAATTCTCCAAAATTTTGAGAAGAATGCCTTGTGTTGGGATATATATTTTGCACATTTGGAGTGTGTTTTTGTTGAAGAGATAGTTTTAAGAAGATGGCAATGGTTTTATTACACTATTGCCATACTTTGTTGTATGTCATAATCAAAACTAATTTGATTACACATCCTGATCAAGAGCAGACACAGTTTGATCCCACTACCCTGTTAATAACTTATCCTCTAGAGCGGGATAAGTTTACTAACAACACCGTTATGATTTAAAGTTACTTATATTGCTAGTTAAAAGTACTATAGTGACATTATTATAGTTTATCTATATTTAATACATATCGTTACGATATGGTTATTTAAAATATAAGGATCATAATCTGTTAGAATAGTAAATCATAGAAAGTTCATAAGCTACCTTTAGGTATAAGGTGGCTTTAATTAGAAATATAGTTGTAAAATATTTCATGATGAGAAAAATAATGGACGTTTTTTTAAAAATGTAAAATATCATTTCTACTTTAATTCTGTGGATATCCCTTTAGATTTCATAGAAAAGTATCTGCTTGAAAGTAAGAAATGATAGAAGGGGATAATGGTAGTGGGCAGTAAAAAATTGTACTTAAACTTATCTTTAGCATGTGAGCCTATAAAATATTATCAACTATTTACAAACGAAAATTGCCGAGGAATATAT
>NZ_JBEUTW010000140.1:0-16047 GCF_040492675.1 Bacillus sp. AP50 | reverse complement strand
AATTTACATAGAATAATATTAAGTACCAGGTAATAATATCAGATGTTTATATCTGTTGTAAAGATGAGTTTTTATGTATATTTTGTAAAAATAGAAAAAGTGTGTTTACATTCAGTTTACATTTGTATCGTATTCTAATTTTAGAAAGAACAGTTTTGTTTAACGTGAGGAGATGAACAGGAATGGAAGTTAGAAATGAAATAAAGAAAAAAGGGAGTTGGAGGCAGTTTTTACGCCTTATTCAAGATACAAATCCTCCGAAAGGAATTTTAGTTTTTGCGTTGTTAATGAGTTTGCTTTCTACGGGAGCGAGTTTATTTATTCCTATGCTGACAAAAGGATTAGTAGATAATTTTTCGCTTTCTTCAATTAGTGCAGGACAAATTGTTGGGTTAATTGCTTTCTTTGTAATGCAAACTATTGCGGCAGGGTTGTCTATATATTTACTAAATTATATTGGGCAGAAGATTGTAGCGGGACTAAGAGAACGTTTGTGGAAAAAGGTACTTATCTTGCCGGTATCTTATTACGATCAAAATAGAACAGGTGATACGATTAGCCGTATGACGAATGATACAGGTGTTGTGAAAACGTTAATTTCTGAGCATTTGTCAAACTTATTAACAGGTGGTATTTCAATTGTTGGATCGTTAATTGTATTATTTGTTTTAGATTGGAAAATGACTGCGTTACTTTTAACGGTTATTCCGTTGTCTGTGTTAATTTTAGTTCCACTTGGACGAAAAATGTATAAGATTTCAAAAGCGCTTCAAGATGAAACTGCATCTTTTACAAGTGTGTTAACGCAAGTGTTATCAGAAATTCGTTTAGTGAAATCTTCAAATACAGAAAAGAGAGAATATGAAACGGGTAATACAGGTATACAAAAGTTATTACAATTTGGTTTGAAAGAAGGAAAAGTGCAAGCATTAATTTCGCCAGTTATGTCGTTTGTTTTAATGGCACTACTTGTTATTATCGTAGGGTATGGCGGGATGCGAGTTTCTAGCGGTGCATTAACAACCGGTGAACTTGTAGCGTTTATTTTGTATTTAGTTCAAATTGTAATGCCAATGAGTCAATTATCTATGTTCTTTACACAATTCCAAAAGGCAATTGGTGCAACGGAAAGAATTAGTACGATTTTAGAATATGAAGTAGAAGATCATGAAACTGGTGTGAAAGTGACAAATGCTAAGCAACCGATCGTTCTTGAAAATGTACATTTTGAGTATAACGAAGAAGAGCAAGTTTTGAAAAATATTGATTTCACAATTGAATCTGGAAAAGTGACAGCGATTGTAGGACCAAGTGGTAGTGGGAAAACAACGTTATTCTCATTACTGGAACGTTTTTATGAGCCAACTAGTGGCGCCATTAAATTAGGGGAAGAATCAATTACGAGTTATTCATTACAGTCATGGCGACGTCAAATCGGTTACGTATCACAAGATAGTCCGTTAATTGATGGAACAATTCGTGATAATATTTGTTATGGCGTCGAGGGCGAAGTAACGGATGAAGAAATTGAAAAAGTAGCAGCAATGGCATATGTTGATGCATTTATTCATGACTTACCAAACGGTTATGCAACAGAAGTTGGAGAACGCGGTGTGAAGCTTTCTGGGGGACAAAGACAGCGAATTGCCATTGCCCGAGCGTTACTTCGAAATCCGCAAATTCTTATGCTAGATGAGGCGACTTCAAGCTTAGATAGTAAATCTGAGTCTGTCGTTCAAAAAGCGTTAAATAACTTAATGAAAGGCAGAACAACGTTAGTGATTGCGCATAGACTTTCTACTGTTGTAGATGCAGATAAAATTGTCTTTATTGAAAAAGGGAATCTTACAGGTAGTGGTACGCATGATGAATTATTACAGACGCATGATATGTATCGTGAGTTTGCAACGCAACAATTGAAAATTAAAGAGGGTGCATTATAAAATATATTAGATGCTAAGTAGAAAGGAAATGGTTCCTTTGATACCTAAAATTTTAATAGTAGATGACGATCCACACATTAGAGAACTCGTTTCGGTATTTTTAGAACGAGAAGGTTTTCAAACATATGAGGCAATTGATGGAGTAGATGCACTTCAGAAAATGGATGACGTAAAAGTTGATATGGTTATTCTTGATATCATGATGCCAAATATGGATGGATTTGATGTATGTTTTGAATTAAGAAAATACTATGATATCCCGGTTCTGATGCTAACTGCCAAAGGGGAAACATCACAAAAAGTAAAAGGATTTCACCTTGGGACAGATGATTATCTTGTAAAACCATTTGACCCTATAGAATTAGTAGTGAGAGTAAAGGCATTATTGAAACGTTACCAAATTACAGTTTCCCAATCGATTCAAGTTGGAAATGTATTATTAAATCGTAAAACATTCGAAGTTACATCTGGAGAACAAACGGTTACATTACCGTTAAAAGAATTTGAGCTGCTCTTTACTTTAGGGTCTAAATCGGGAAGAACTTGTTCGAGAGAGCAATTAATTGAAGAAATATGGGGATATGATTTTGAAGGGAATGAACGTACACTAGACGTTCATATTAATCGGTTACGTGAGAAGTTTCAAGAAGAGCAGTCGAAATTTAGTATTAAAACAATAAGAGGATTAGGGTATCGCTTAGAGGTAAGTAAATGAGAAAAAGAAAACGAATGAGTAAGTTGAAGATGCTGAAAGTATTTGGAGCGGTATTAGCGCTCTTTTCTTTTCTTACTATAATTTGGTCTATCGCATTTTATGTAGCAACTAGTATATTGAATGCTTTTGACGTAAACGTATCGCCGTTTGTTGCTTTTCTAATTAGTGATATGGTCGGTTTTGTCTTTATTATTCTTATTTGGACATTGATTGGAATATTAATGAGACCAAAACGAGAGGCGATGATTTGGACTATTATTGAACCGATACAAAAAATTGCAAAAGGAGACTTCTCCGTAAAAATACGAAATGAAGAAAAGTATGATGGTGAAATTGGCGTGCTCGTAAAAAGTATAAATGATATGACAGATGAACTGAATACGATGGAGAAAATGAGACAAGAGTTTGTATCGAATGTTTCTCATGAAATACAGTCACCGTTAACTTCTATAAAAGGATTTGCTAGAGCACTACAAGACGATAATCTTTCTGAGGAAAAAAGAAAGCATTATCTTACCATTATTGAAACTGAAACAACGAGATTATCTAAACTAAGTCAAAATTTACTAAAGCTAACTCTTTTAGAATCAGAAGAGTATACACCAGAAAGAGTGAGCTATCGATTAGATCAACAATTAAAGCAAATTGTGTTAAATAGTGAACCACTCTGGGCTGAAAAAGAAATTGAGTTAGAACTAGATTTAGAAAAAGTATATGTTATTGCTGACCAAGAAAGTATGAGTCAAGTGTGGATTAATTTAATTCATAATAGTATTAAATTTACTCCAAGCGGTGGTACGATTACTATTCAGTTAAAGGAACATGAGACAGTAGTGGAAGTGCGTATCCGTGATTCAGGAATTGGTATATCAGAAGAACAGAAACAACATATTTTTGAGCGTTTTTATAAAGCGGATTCTTCACGAAATCGTGCCTATGGAGGAAGTGGCTTAGGTTTAGCTATTGTAAAGAAAGTACTCGACCTTCATCAAGGAGAGATAAAAGTGGAGAGTGAGGAAGGAAAAGGTACTGAATTTATTGTGCGTATGCCGAATCATGAAGAGAAATAGTGTTAGAAGGAGAACCTTCTAACACTATTTCTCTTTAAAAATGCATTTACCGTTACTGCAATTATATTGAAAAGCTTTTCCTTCGCTTTTCATACTCATACACTCCCCTATGCTGGATTTGTTTTTATTTTACATGAATAATGGTAAAAAAATGAAACTTATAAATAAAAACTTTCTATAGTTACCTACAAGTAACCTACGCACATGAAAGTGCATCATTGCCTTTTTACATAAACATAGATACAATTTTAATATAATACATAACTGAGATGATTAAGGAGTGTTATACTTGGCAGAATTATTACAAGGTAAAAATGCTTTAATTACAGGAGCAGGTAGAGGGATTGGTCGCGCTGTAGCAATCGCATTAGCGAAAGAAGGCGTAAATGTAGGCTTATTAGCTCGTTCAGAAGAAAACTTAAAAGCTGTAGCGAAAGAAGTAGAAGCAGAAGGTGTAAAAGCTGTTATTGCAACTGCTGATGTTTCTTCATATGAAGAAGTGACGACTGCGATTGAAACGTTAAAAAATGGTTTAGGATCTATCGATATTTTAATTAATAACGCTGGTATTTCTAAATTCGGTAAGTTTTTAGAACTAGACGTTGCTGATTGGGAAAAAATCATTCAAGTAAACTTAATGGGTGTATACTATGCAACTCGTGCAGCTTTACCGAGCATGATTGAACAACAATCTGGTGATATCATTAACATTTCATCTACAGCAGGACAAAAAGGTGCACCTGTAACAAGTGCATATAGTGCTTCTAAATTTGGTGTCCTTGGCTTAACAGAATCGTTAGCGATGGAAGTTCGCAAACATAACATTCGTGTAACAGCTTTAACTCCAAGTACAGTAGCAACTGATATGGCTGTAGATTTAGGATTAACTGATGGAAACCCTGATAAAGTAATGCAAGCAGAAGATATTGCAGAATTTATCGTAGCGCAGCTGAAATTAAATAAACGTACATTTATTAAATCTGCTGGGCTTTGGTCTACTAATCCATAGGAATTAAATTTAACTTTAAAAGAAGGGATATCTATTCTGTAAGGGGTAGATGTCCTTTCTTTATTTTTTGTATTCGAGACAGAATTTTCGGTATAATTAAAAGTGAATGGTAGAAAGCATTGGGAAATTGAAAGGGATGGCAGTTGTAAAAGAGTGATGTAAGGAGGAAAAAGGGATGAAAAAGAAGTTTCAAAAATTATAACATGTATCGTGTATAACGAGATTAGCTCGTGGACCTCCAATATACATAACACTATATTATATATTAAAAAATTGGAGGATATAAGTAGATGAGAACTGAAAAAGAAATGTTAGACGTAATTATAAATATAGCAAAAGAGGATGAAAGAATTCGAGCAGTTATCATGAATGGATCGCGTGTAAATCCAAATGTGAAAAGAGATTGTTTTCAAGACTATGATATTATGTATGTTGTAAATGATATACAATCTTTTACGTCTAATCATAATTGGGTTCATAGATTTGGAGAAATAATGATAGTACAAATGCCAGAAGAAATGTCGTTAGTTCAACCAGATGAAGATGGGAAGTTTCCATATTTAATGCAGTTCATGGATGGGAATCGGATTGATTTAACGCTAGTTCCAGTTGAGTTAATAAAAAAGTTCGTTGGACAAGATAGTTTAAGTAAACTGCTTCTTGATAAAGATAATTGTATGGAAGGATTCCCGCCAGCAAGCGATAAGGATTACTTAATAAAAAAGCCTACAGAAAAAGAGTTTTTGGATTGCTGTAATGAATTTTGGTGGTGTAGTACAAATGTGGCAAAAGGGTTATGGAGAGAGGAACTTTCTTATGCAAAAGGAATGCTTGAAGGACCAGTGCGAGATATGTTCATCGTAATGCTAGAATGGCATATTGGTATGAAAACAGACTTTACAGTTAATACAGGGAAGTTTGGAAAGCATTTCGAGCAATATATTGAAGAAGATATGTGGGAGCAATTTAAAAGGACATTTTCTAATGCTGAATATGAAAACATATGGGAGTCATTCTTTGTCATGAGTGATTTATTTAGGGAAGTGGCGAACGAAATCGCTAACACGTATGAATATCAATATCCGCAAGAAGATGATGATAAAGTGACGAACTATTTAAAACATGTGAAAACTTTGCCAAAAGATAGTACATCAATTTATTAATAATATAAAGCAGTAAGACTGTCCTAATTAAGGACAGTCTTATTTTTGTTTATGAATAACAATTTCTCTAACAAAGTGCAGATGAATCACATATGAAAATTTAGGGAGGTTTTTTATCATGTATTATTTTTATTCGCCACAAATGTTTACTCCATATCAATGGGGACTAGAACGAGATGTTTCGTATGCTTATATGCCATATAACTCACTTTATTATGGAGAATATATAAGCGCATTGCCATACGCATATATCCCTCAAAGCTATGAAGTACAAATGAAAGCAGATGATCGTGGATCGTGGACACCATTTTCATGGGTTGAAAAATATGCGTACGCATTTTCAGGACCGTATAATAAAGCGGAAGTAGCTCTTACATTTGATGATGGACCAGATTCAGAATTCACGCCAAAAATATTAGATAAGTTAAAACAACATAATGTAAAAGCTACTTTTTTCTTACTTGGTGAAAACGCAGAAAAATTTCCGAACGTAGTAAAGCGTATTGCAAATGAAGGGCATGTAATTGGTAATCATACGTATAGTCATCCGAACTTAGCGAAAGTAAATGAGGATGAGTACCGTAATCAAATTATAAAAACGGAAGAAATATTAAATCGTTTAGCTGGTTATGCACCGAAGTTTATACGTCCGCCATACGGTGAAATACTTGAAAATCAATTAAAATGGTCCACAGAGCAAAATTTTATGATTGTACAGTGGAGTGTTGATACGGTTGATTGGAAAGGTGTGAGTGCTGATACGATTACAAATAATGTGTTAGGGAATTCATTTCCTGGAAGTGTCATCCTCCAACATTCAACACCAGGTGGGCATTTACAAGGATCTGTAGATGCACTAGACAAAATCATTCCGCAGTTAAAAACGAAAGGGGCACGTTTTGTAACACTTCCAAGTATGTTCCAGACATCAAAAGAAAGAAAGTAAATGTGTTATAAATTGGAAAAATAAGGTTTGTGTCGTATAATGAAAGTGTAAGTTAGGGGGGATATAATTGATTTATGCACTAGTAAACATAGGAATAAGCATATTGATTAGTATTATTTTTATACTTGCGGCAATTATTCTTCAAAAGAATCCACCGACCGATATTAATGCGGCATATGGTTATCGTACGAAACGATCTATGAAAAATAAGGAATTATGGGGTGCGGGTAACAGGTATAGTGCAGAAGTGATGAAGCAAAATGGATTCATCATGATGTTAATTGGAAGTGTTATTAGTATACTGTTTAGATACTCCCATACAACGTTAGCTATAATGATCTTTATGCTAGTACTAATCATTCGCTTATTCATACGAGTAGAGAAAAGATTGAAGGCACTTGAGCAATAATGAAAAATAGGACTCCACGCAATATAATGCTAAGAGTCCTATTTTATTTATAAACTATTATTTTTTAATAATTCTTTTCCTTTCTCTATAACAAATTCATAGTATGCAAGATCATACGGATAAATATCTTCAAATGTTATTGTAATTGGTTTATTGTTTAAAACAGAAATAGCTGTAAAAGATGAAATTTCACCATTTAATAGTTGTAGAAAAGAAGTTGCATGTACTTTCATCACATCGTCTACTTCTTCACCTGGTGCGAATGGAAGTGGATTGATGACATTGTGAAAATACATATGACAAAATTCACGATCAGTAAGATTTGAAATTTCATAATCTATTTTAAAGATTCCTTTGTATACTAAATCAGTAGTTTGAAAGGAAAGCCCCAATTCTTCTTCGATTTCACGAAGACCACCAATTTGTACATCTTCATCATGCATAATATGTCCAGCTGAAGTAATATCCCATATAAGTGGAGCTTCTTTTTTATTTTTAGAGCGTAATTGGAAATATAAGAATATATCTTTAGCATCTTTTTCTACAAACCAACAATGAAATGTTTCGTGCCAATCACCGTCACGATGCACTTCATCGCGTAATTTCTTCCCAAGTGTATTTCTTTCAGAATCAAATATTGTTAACCACTCTGTCATTTTAATTCCCCTTTCTGCAAATTTTATTATACAATATTCGTATTGAATTTTGGGAAAATAAAGAAAAAGGGGCGATTATAAGTGGAGATAGAGCGTATGGAAATAAAATCGATTATTTCAACAGAGGAAGAGTTACGGAAAATATTGGGGAAACCAAGTGAGCGAGCATTGAAAAAAGTTATTTCATCATTAGACCACCATTGTGTAGATTTCCTTTCTAAATCTCCTTTTCTAGTATTATCTACTGCAAATAAGTTGGGGGAGTGTGACGCCTCGCCGAGAGGAGACGCACCTGGATTTGTATACGTGCTCAATAATAATAAAATTATCATTCCAGAAAGGCCAGGAAATCGTCGTATAGACTCCATTTTGAATATTATTTCAAATCCACGTGTAGGACTAATCTTTTTTATTCCAGGTCTTGGGGAGACACTCAGAATAAATGGCCGAGCGTATATTACAAACGACGAAGAAATTTTGAAAGAAATGCAGGCGAATGGACGTAATCCGTTGCTTGGAATTGTTGTTGAAATAGAAGAGTGTTACATTCATTGTGCAAAAGCGTTTATTCGTTCGAAGATATGGGATCCAGAATCTTGGTTAAATAAAAAAGAGTTACCTTCAGCAGCAAAAATGTTGTTAGAGCATGCGAAAGTGAATGCTTCAGAAGAAGATGTTGCACGTTCTTTAGAAGAAAGTTATACAAAAAGATTGTATTAAAAATTTTATTGATATAATTTTGTAAGGTGAGTATGTACGGGTTTTAGAATGGGGATTTATCCCGCATTAACGGGCAGTAACACCCCTACCTCAAAATTCAGCGAAAGCAAAGAAGTTAGGTGGGGATCAACTGCCCGTAAAAGCCCGATTGGTGAAGGCTAATAATCAGTGGGGATGAACAAAATCCTCACTGATTAAAGTTTCACTTTATATATGAACCGTTGATTTATAAACTGGAGAAATGACAAAATAGGTAAATTGAGTGGCAGTTGCATAATGCTATTGTGAAATATAATAAAAAATTATTTTGAAAATAGTTAGTAAAAATAGGCTTGCTTTTTAAAAATTTGATAACTATAATAAGTTAACAAATAGACATGAATGAAAAAGTAATGATAAGGACACGAAATCATTTTTACGGTTTACAGAGAGGGAAGCCAAGGGTGTGAGCTTCCTAACACGAGAAATGATTTTACCACCTTTGAACTTCAATAGTGAACGAGTAATCTAGTAATTATTGGCGGTATCAGCCGTTATCTGAACTTGAGCAATCTAGAAGGAGATACGTCTAGATTGGAACAAGGGTGGAACCACGAAAACACATTCGTCCCTTTCCTAGGGATGAGTGTGTTTTTTATGGTATAAGAGATTGAAAATTTAAAATAATTAAAAAATAGTATTGATTTTGTTTTTTATGCGAGTATAATGAGTTAACAAATAAACATGAACGAAAAAGTAACGATAAGGACACGAAATCATTTTTACGGTTTACAGAGAGGGAAGCCAAGGGTGTGAGCTTCCTAACACGAGAAATGATTTTACCACCTTTGAACTTCAATAGTGAACGAGTAATCTAGTAATTATTGGCGGTATCAGCCGTTATCTGAACTTGAGCAATCTAGGAGGAAATACGTCTAGATTGGAACAAGGGTGGAACCACGAAAACACATTCGTCCCTTTCCTAGGGATGGGTGTGTTTTTTTACTTTGAAAGGAGGTGCGGTAATATGAAACGATTTATAAGTACGGAAATAACCACCACCTGCATGACAAAAAAGCAGAGTAAGGTGATTTATAGATGTAACAATTAAACTTTTAGGAGGAGATTAGAAGATGAATAACGTTATAAATGTTGGGGTATTAGGTTTAGGTACGGTCGGAAGTGGTGTTGTTCATATTTTGAAAGAACATTATAAAAAAATCGCACTTGATACAGGATACGAAGTGAAAGTGAAAACAGTCGTTGTACGTGATTTGGAAAAAGAACGCGATGTTTGTATTGATGGAATTGCAGTAACAAGTCATGCAGATGAAGTTCTAAATGATTCAAATATTGATATTGTAGTAGAGGTAATGGGCGGAATTGAAGAAGCAAAACAGCATATTGTTAAGGCTTTACGAAATAAAAAACATGTCGTAACAGCAAATAAAGATTTAATGGCTGTATATGGTGCAGAGCTTCTTCAACTGGCGAACGATAATGATTGTGATTTATGTTACGAAGCGAGTGTAGCGGGCGGTATTCCAGTGTTAAGAGGACTAACTGATGGGTTAGCATCAGATCAAATTGAAAAAATAATGGGAATTGTAAATGGTACAACAAATTATATGTTAACAAAAATGAGTCAAAATGGATGGTCTTATGAAGAGGCTTTACAGGAAGCACAAAAATTAGGCTTTGCAGAATCGGATCCGACAGCAGATGTAGATGGACTAGATGCGGCGAGAAAAGTAGCAATTCTTGCAAACTTAGGTTTTTCGATGAATGTTTCATTAGATGATGTGCAAGTAAGAGGGATTCGAAAGGTCGAAAAAGAAGATTTACAAATGGCTGAAAAGTTAGGATTTACTATGAAGTTAATTGGTAAAGCTGAAAAACAAGGACCAGCCATTCATTTAAGTGTAGAACCGACGCTTTTACCGAGCCAGCATCCATTATCAAATGTGAATAATGAATTTAATGCGGTGTATGTCCATGGCCAAGCGGTAGGAGAAGTGATGTTTTATGGACCCGGAGCTGGGAAGTTACCGACTGGTTCTGCTGTAGTAAGTGATATTATTTCAATCGTTAAAAATATGAATCAAGTTCCGAAAAATAAAAGTGCGTTAAAAGAACCAGTTCCTTATGAATTACAAGGTGATGAAGAAGTAGTTTCGAAATATTTCTTACGCATTTCATTACAAGATGAGCCTGGGATGTTACAAAAAATAACAGAATGTTTCGTTAATTATTCTGTAAGTTTAAAAGAGGTTATTCAATTACCTTTAAACCGTGAACTGGCAGAAGTCGTTGTTGTGACACACCGAACTTCCAAGTATCAATTTGAACGAGTTTTAGAAGCGATAGAAGCTGTCGCAAGTGAAATAAACAGTTACTACATTATTGAGGAGGAAAAACAATATGTATAAAGGACTATTAAAACAATATGCGTCTTATTTACCGGTGAATGAAAATACACCTGATGTCAGCTTAATGGAAGGAAACACACCACTTATTCCATTATTAAATATATCAAAACAATTAGGGATTCAGCTATATGGTAAGTACGAAGGAGCGAATCCAACAGGTTCTTTTAAAGATCGTGGTATGGTCATGGCAGTTGCTAAGGCGAAAGAAGAAGGTTCAGAAGCAATCATTTGTGCATCAACAGGTAATACATCAGCGTCAGCTGCAGCATATGCGGCACGTCTTGGGATGAAATGCATTATCGTAATACCAGAAGGAAAGATTGCACATGGAAAATTAGCGCAAGCGGTCGCTTATGGAGCTGAAATTATTTCAATAGAAGGGAATTTCGATGATGCGCTTAAGGCTGTAAGAAATATTGCTGCAGAAGAGCCGATTACGTTAGTAAACTCAGTAAATCCTTATCGAATTGAAGGGCAAAAAACAGCAGCGTTTGAAATTTGTGACCAATTGCAAAATGCACCAGATGTTCTAGCTATCCCTGTTGGGAATGCAGGGAATATTACAGCGTATTGGAAAGGCTTCTGTGAATATGAGAAAGAAAAAGGTTATAAAAAGCCAAGAATTCATGGCTTTGAAGCGGAAGGAGCAGCTGCAATTGTAAAAGGGCATGTAATTGAAGAGCCTGAAACAATTGCAACAGCGATTCGCATCGGTAACCCAGCAAGTTGGTCGTATGCAGTAGAGGCTGCCGAGCAGTCTCGTGGTGAAATAGATATGGTATCAGATGAAGAAATTTTACATGCGTATAGGTTATTAGCAAAAACTGAAGGAGTTTTCGCTGAACCAGGATCAAATGCTTCATTAGCCGGCGTAATTAAACATGTTCAATCTGGGAAAATCAAAAAGGGAGAAACAGTTGTTGCGGTATTAACTGGAAATGGTTTGAAGGATCCTGATACCGCTATTTCTTCAAATCAACTAGACATCGCAAGTGTGTCAAATGATATAGAACAAATTAAAGATCATATTAAAGGGGTGATTATGTCGTGATACCATTTAGCGTTCGTGTCCCTGCTAGTACGGCGAATGTTGGTCCTGGATTTGATTCAGTTGGAATAGCTTTGTCATTGTATTTAGGTGTGGTGGTTAAAGAAAAAGCTGATAAATGGCAAGTAATCCATTCCTTTGAAGAATCAATTCCGACAGACGATAAAAATTTAATCGTTAGCACGGCATGTAAAGTATGTCCTTCTATATCACCCCATATAATAGAAGTTACTAGTAATATCCCATTAACGAGAGGGCTAGGAAGTAGTGCATCAGCGATTGTAGCTGGGATAGAGCTTGCGAATCAACTAGGCAATTTGAACTTAACTGCTGATCAAAAAGTTCAAATTGCTACAAATTTTGAAGGACATCCTGATAATGTTGCTGCTTCTATATTAGGTGGAACTGTAATTGGAGCACTTGATGGAAAGGATGTTTCCGTCGTAAGAATTGAGAGCAAGGAATTGGGTGTAATTTCTCTCATTCCGAATGCAGAATTAAATACAGATGAAAGTCGATCTGTATTACCAAAGATGTTTCCGTTTCATGAGGCAGTTAAAGCTAGTGCGATAAGTAACGTATTAGTAGCTGCATTATGTCAAAAGCGGTGGGAAGTTGTAGGTGAAATGATGGAGAGAGACCATTTTCACGAACCATATCGTTTAGAACTCGTACCATTATTACCATCTATTCGTAAATGCGCAAAAGAATTTGGTGCGTACGGCACAGCACTTAGTGGTGCGGGGCCATCTATTTTTATATTAACGCCATATGAGAAGCGTCAAGAAATCGCTGAGCAATTAGCGAGAGTATTTACAGATATGAAAGTATGTGAGCTTGAAATCGACCATAAAGGTATTATTGTAAATAAGGAAGAGCATATTGGATCGTAAAGAAAGCTGGCATGGCTAGCTTTCTTTACGTTGCAAACCTATTTTAAATTAGGTTTTTTCGGAAAAATATAAAACAAATGTTGATTTTGAATAATGTAAGTAAAGAGTGCATTCATTTTGGAGGTGATTAAATGAATAAAGAGTCACCAGAAGAAAAAAGAGAGCGTATGAGACAAAGTGAATTAAAAAGTAATCCTACGGGTTCTTTACGTGACGGACTCAATAGAGCGGAAACGGGTAGTCCAGTTGATATAGCAGGCGGTATGAATTGGAAAGGTACAGGAATAATCATTTTAGTACTACTTTTAGGATACATTGTATACACTTATTGTTTCAGTTGAAGAATGCTTGTTAAAATTTTGATTTGTTTAGTTTCATAATTGTTGAGAAAAAATGTAGTTACTGTATTACATATCTTCTAAGCGAATTATAGTTGTTCATATCAACTTTTAATACTCCAAACAGAGCTAGCAAAATGCTAGCTCTATTATTTTTTGCCACATTCCTGTAACAAAGCATCTGTATATTCATTGGTGGAGGTGCAGAGGATGAAAAAAATGATAGCGATATGTCTTCTTACAACTATGTCGTTTTCGACTTTAGTCGGTTGTGACGTAAAAGGTAGTAATGCTGTACAAGAGTCTAAAATAAAGAAAGCGACGTATAAAGATTTTACTTATGATGTAAATCCAGAAACATTCACATTAACTGTAGAACATGAGGGGGCAAAGGAACAGGCATCACAACCCCTACCGAAAATGAAGGTATCGAATGTAAAAAAAGAAAAGGATCGTACATCGTGGGAATATCCAGATCAAAAAGTAAAAATAAAATTAGAAAAGAAAAAAGACCACTTAAACATTGAAGTGGAATCGACTGGTGCAGAAAGCTTTACATGGCCGAAAGTAGAAGCTGAAAATTATACACTTCCGTTATGGGAGGGTAAGCAAATTCCGAGCAATGATGAGAATTGGAAGAAGTTTTTAAAGGATGATGCATATTCATTTGCTGAATCATTTTCTATGAAGTTTTTCGCATTAAATGGTTCGAAATATTCAATTGTATATATTGCAACGAATATGTTTAATAATGAATTGAAATTTCATTCGGATCCGAAAATAGGATTTGATTTTACACATGAATTTCCGAGCATAAATAAAAATAAAACATATGGATTTCAATTATATGTGACAAATAATGATGCGGTAAGCATTGCTAAACTGTATAAGGATGATATTGTTCGAAAAGGTGAATTTAAAACATTACAAGAAAAGGCTAGAAAAAATAAAGAAATCGAAAAGTTATATGGAGCGGCGCATTTTTATTTTTGGAATCAAAATGGTTTATTAGAAAATAATATAAATTGGCCAAAACTAAGGGAGCAAATAAATAGCCCGCTGTTTAGTCATATAAAAGAACTTATTCAAAAGAATAGTTCCGAGCCTGGGGAACTGAATGTATTGGATCAAGTAAGTAAACAAGATTTCATTGATAAGTATCAAAAAAATGTTATTTTACGTTATATAAACGAAGTATTATCGATGAAGGAATTTTATAAAGAGGATATTTTTCAAAACGTTAATCAGGAAGCTAGTGTGCTATTAAAGAAAGGTGTAGGTCACTTAACGAATACAGAATTGTATAGCTTAAATAAGCATTTATTAAAGTCGCTACTTGGTGATGCGGTCGAAGAGGTAAGTAAATGGGGTAATGCAGATGGAACGGATATATTAAAGGAAATGAAAGAGGCAGGAATAGAAAAAGCGTGGATTGGTCTGCCGAACTGGGAACAAGGATTTATGCAACCTAATTTCGTGACAAAAGCTAAGGAAATGGGGTATTTAGTTGGTCCGTATGATTCGTATCATTCCATTCACGAAAAAAGTGATAAAAATTGGAACACAGCATCCTTTAATGACCCGTCATTATACGAAGAGGCTACTGTAACGAAGAAAAACGGAGAAAAGGTGCAAGGCTTTTTAGGAAGAGGTCGCAAGTTAAATCCGACTTTATCGCTGCCTAGTGTAAAGGAACGCATGAATGATATATTACAAAATGGTCCTAAATATAATTCATGGTTTATTGATTGTGATGCGACAGGTGAAATTTACGATGACTATTCAGCGAAACATATAACGACGCAAGAGCAAGATTTAAAAGCACGTTTAAAACGAATGGACTACATTGCGCAAGAAAAGGGTATGGTCGTTGGTTCTGAAGGCGGAAATGATTTTGCTAGTAGTACGATTGCATTTGCACACGGAATTGAAACACCTGTTATTAAATGGGACGATGAAGATATGCGGAAAAATAAAACAAGTCCGTATTATGTCGGTGGATATTGGTCACCAAATCAAAATGTGCCTGAAAAATATGCAAAACAAGTACCATTGAAAGAAGAATATAAACAAGTATATTTAAACCCAGTATATTCGGTACCATTATATAAATTAGTATACAATGATTCCGTTATTACAACGCATCATTGGGAATGGGGAAGTTTAAAGGTAAAAGATGAAGTTGGAAATCGAATGCTGTCTGAATTATTGTATAATGTTCCTCCGTTGTACCATTTAGATGAAGTAGAGTGGAATAAGCATAAAAAAGAAATTACAGAGCATCTAAAAGTTTGGAATGAAGTTCATGAAAAAGCAGTAAAAGAAGAGATGACGAATTTTGCGTATTTGTCAGAAGATAAGCTAGTACAATCTGTTTCTTATGGAAAAGATATTAAAATCATTGTGAACTTCTCAAATGAAGACATGGAAGTAGAAAAAACGAAAATAAAAGCAAAGTCGGCTTACATTGATAATCAGGGGAAGAAAAGTGTGTATACGCCGTTTGAGAAATAATAAAGTTAAATATACTGTATTCATAGAGATTTTATAATTAGCTGGATTCTTTATTCATATCGTTTGTTAGGAAAAAGACATTCTAATTTAAAATGAAAGAGTTAATAAATTTGTAAATCCGTATGTTGCGAAGTGCTAAATTTTTGAAATTGGTAAATAGTGACTTGCCAAAAATAAGTACGAGAGTATAATGTGAAATGGAATACGTATTGGGT
>NZ_JBEUTW010000139.1:0-47732 GCF_040492675.1 Bacillus sp. AP50 | reverse complement strand
GTGTATAAGAGACAGGTAGTATACTTTGTTACAGTTTATATCGATATTTCGTAAAAAAGAAAAGGATGTCACAGAAAAAATTCTCTGCTTAAAGAGAATTTTTTTCTTTGTAAAATGATAATATATTTTTCGGTCTAGTTCTGTTCTATTCTTGTCCAAATTAACATATTTTGTACTAGTAGTTATAGGGGGGACCGGGATGAAGAGAACATTAATTGGATTGATAGCATTTCTAATTATAATGTTTCCGTTACGTATATATGCTGAAGAGTGGAATGAGCTAACAGGGTTGTTAGACGACTCGTTACAGTTAGTGAAGCGTAATGAAGATGAAAAAGCGGTACAAGTATTACAACATTTCTCGGAGCAATTTTTAATAAAGGGGAATGAAAAGAAGCAGGAAGTAACACCAGATCAAGTTAGAGTTATTTCTTTAGCTTACGATAAGGCGCAACAATCGCTCTCTGAAGAAGGTTTAGGTAAGCAAGCTAAAATTGATAATGTGCTGGCATTACAACTTGCTGTTGATGCACAAGTATCGAAATATCAACCACTTTGGATGGAAAGAGAAAGGAAAGTAATGGATGCCTTTTCTCAAATGGAAAAAGCGATGGAAAAAGAAGATGCTGGGCAGTTTCAACAAACGTTAAATACGTTTTTAAATGAATTCAATATTATTTATCCAAGCTTAATGATTGCTTTGCCAGAAAACGAGGTTCAGCGTGTAAACGTTCATTTATCTTATTTAGATGAATTTCGTAACGTTATGTTAAAAACGAAAGGCGGCCAAATGCAATTAGGGATTATTAAAGGGGATTTGCAAAAGATATTTCACACAGTAAAAAAAGATGAAATTGCACCCTCTCTCATTTGGTTTATGACAATTACTGGGGGACTTATTTTCTTCACATTAACTTATGTTGGATGGAGAAAGTATAAAGGAGAGAGAGAAAAAAGAAAAAGTAATGTACATTCTAAAAATAGATAATGCAATAAATAAAGATATGGATTGTAAGGTTTATTCATTGACAATAGTGGCAGAAGAAAATAGAATGAGAAGTACTATAATTAAAACTTCAATGGAGGTTCATGATGTTTTATTTAATTTACTTCGCGATCATAATGATCATACCGTTGTATGCACAGTCAAGAGTACGTAGTGCCTATAGCAAGTATTCACAAGTTTATTCAACATCAGGTATGACAGGAGCGGAAGTGGCTCGAAAAATTTTAGATGAAAATGGATTATACAACGTAGCTGTAGAAGAAACACCAGGTCATTTATCAGACCATTATGATCCAACCGCTAAGACGGTTCGATTATCAACAGATAACTATTATGGACATTCAGTTGCTGGTACAGCAGTTGCAGCACACGAAGTAGGACACGCAATTCAAGATGCAAAAGATTATAAATTTATGCGCGTTCGTCATTCGTTAGTGCCAGTTGCAAACTTTGGTTCGAATATGTCTTGGATTTTCGTCCTAATCGGTATATTTGCACAAATGTCTGGTTTGTTGTTATTAGGTATCATTTTAATGGCAGCAGGTGTTGTGTTCCAGCTCGTTACATTGCCAGTTGAGTTTGATGCGTCAAGGCGCGCAATGCAACAAATTGAAGCGTTAGGTATTGTATCAACAGATGAATATGGGCAAGCTCGTAAAGTATTAAATGCGGCAGCATTAACATATGTAGCAGCTGCAGCTGTAGCGGTATTTGAATTATTACGTCTCGTATTAATGTATACTGGTATGCAGCGTAGCGACGACTAAAGACTATCAATTTTGATAGTCTTTTTTTGTTGTATGGATTGAATTATATAATGTATTGCAAATAGAAATAATAGAAGTAATGCGGAAAGGCGGTGGGGGGAAATGAAATATCCAGACCATTTAGTAAAACAAGTGCAAGAGCGCAGTGCTCCTTATCAACTAGAAGGTTTTTTAAGTGGACAAGGTCCTGAAAATCCCAAATTTATGTTGTTAGGAGAAGCGCCTGGTGAAACAGAAATTCATAATGGGATTCCGTTTAGCGGGAGGGCGGGAAAACAATTAATGGATTTTTTAGAGCGTATTGATGTTACAAGGGAAGAAGTATATATTACGAGCGCTGTTCGAAGTAGACCTTATAAATGGCGAGAGAAAAAAGAACGAAATGGTGAAATCATACAAAAAAAGTATAATAGAACGCCAAATCAGGGAGAAATAGTTGCCCATGCGCCTTTGTTAGATTATGAATTAGAGAAAATACATCCGAAGCTTATCGTCACGCTTGGAAATATCGGTCTTCAACGTTTAACAGGAAAAAATAAAAAAATCACAGATATACACGGGCAATTATTAAAACAGCCCATTCAAAAATTAAAGGATATGCAAAGTGCAGAGTTTACATGGTCAGAGAAAGAATATCATGTTTTTCCGACTTTTCATCCAGCTTCCATTTTTTATAATCGGAGTTTATTGGAGCTTATTCATGAGGATTTTGAGAAGCTTAAAAGACTTGTAATAAAAAACTAGAAAAGCTAAGGCGCTTTTCTAGTTACATTTAATTATGTAAAGGGTTTTTATTTTCATCTAACGTAAATCCTTCACCAACTACATCATGTACATCACTTACAGCGACAAAAGCATGAGGATCTACAGAAGTAATGATATTCTTTAATTTCACGATTTCATTTTTAGCAACAACGCAATACAATACGTTACGTTCCACTTTTGTATACGATCCAACAGCTTTTAAAAAGGTTGCTCCGCGCTCCATTTCAGATAAAATTTTGGCAGCAATTTCATCGTTTTTCTCTGAGATAATAGTCGCTCCTTTGGCAGCATAAGCTCCTTCTTGCATAAAATCAATGACTTTAGCACCGATAAAAACAGCAACTAGCGTATACATGCCCTCGCGGTATGATAAATAGGTAAGAATAGAGACTACGATAACGACAGCATCAAACATAAACATTGTTTTCCCCATACTCCAGCCAACATATTTGTGAGCTAGTCGTGCGATAATATCTACACCGCCAGTAGTCCCACCATATTTAAATATTATTCCAAGGCCGATACCGATAAATGCCCCGGCGAATAAAGCTGCGAGTGTCATATCATTTTGCAAGTTTAAATGTAAGTTGAGTACTTCGTAACGCTGGAAAATCCATAGAAATAAAGATACGCTAAAGGTGCCAATTAATGTATATAAAAATGTCGTTCTGCCAAGTAACCTCCAACCAATAAAAAATATAGGGATATTTAAAATTAAGTTTGAGTAGGAAGGATCAAACTTAAATAAAAAATACAATAATAGTGTAATACCAGTAAACCCACCCTCTGCAAGGTGGTTTTCAATATTGATATTGACAATACCGAAAGAAAATATAGCGGAACCGATTAAAATAAAAATAATATTTCGCATCTTCAATTTTGATGTCATATAGAAATCCCCCTAATTATGTAATGATTGCATTGCTCCGCTGAAACAGTAAAACATAATAATAAGTAATTTCTAGTTGCTAGTGAAAATAGTAAGAACTTGATTGATGTGGGCTGATCTTTTGTGAAAAGCGCAAAAGAAAGTTTCACTTTATCCCGCTCTAACGGCTGGTAGGAGATGAAGCAAAGAAGAGAAGCAAACTAGCCGTAGGAACTCGATTAGTTCAACTAATCTTTTGCAAAAAGCGCAAAAGAAGTTTCACTTTACCCCGTACCAACGGCTGGTAGGAGATAAAGCTCTGAAGAAAGGCGAACCAGCCGTAGGAACCCGATTAGTTCAACTAATCTTTTGCAAAAAAACGCAAAAGAAGTTTCACTTTATTATAGTCTATCCAAAAATGGGTCGCAAATAGGTGTTTGGCGGGGAATAATATTTGTCAAATCGCGATGAATTGGCTAACATGAAAGAGGAAGGATTAGAGGTGAATAGTATGGAAGCAAAAACGATGAAAGATATGCAGAAAGAAGTAGATGCATATATTGGTCAGTTTAAAGAAGGTTATTTCAGTCCGCTTGCAATGATGGCTCGTTTAACGGAAGAAATGGGAGAGCTTGCAAGAGAGGTAAATCATTATTATGGTGAGAAACCGAAGAAAACAACTGAAAAAGAAAGAAGTATTGAAGAAGAGCTTGGAGATGTATTATTTGTTATGATTTGTATGGCAAATAGTTTAAATATTGATTTAGAGACAGCACATAACATTGTAATGAATAAATTTAATACACGTGATAAAGATCGCTGGACACGTATTGATGAGGGAGAGAAAGAATAATGAAAGAAATTAAAGTAATTATCGCCGGACCAAGAGGACGTATGGGACATGAAGCAGTTCTTCTTATGGAAAGAACGGAACATTTTAATTTAGTAGCAGCAGTGGATTATAAGCATGGTGGTGAGAAGATTTCTGATTTACCTGGCATGCCAGCATTACATGCACCGATTTACGCTGATTTACATACTTGTTTAGATGAAGTAGAAGCAGATGTGTTGTTAGATTTAACAACACCAGAAGTGGGGAAACAACACGTTACACTTGCAGTTGAGCGTGGACTTCGTTCGGTTATTGGTACAACTGGATTTACAGAAGAAGAATTGGCACGTTTAACAGAGAATGCAAAAGAAAAAGCAGTAGGAACAATTATTGCTCCAAACTTTGCAATTGGTGCAGTTCTTATGATGAAATTCTCACAAATGGCAGCGAAATATTTCCAAGATGTTGAGGTAATTGAATTACATCATGATCAAAAATTAGACGCACCATCTGGTACAGCTGTAAAAACGGTAGAGTTAATTCGTCAAAATCGTGAATCAAAGCAGCAAGGTCATCCAAATGAAGTAGAGCAACTAGCAGGTGCACGTGGTGCAAATGTAGACGGTATTCACATTCATAGTGTACGTTTGCCAGGGCTTATTGCACACCAAGAAGTAATGTTCGGTGGAGATGGACAAATGTTAACAGTTCGTCATGATTCATTCAATCGTGCATCATTTATGTCAGGTGTAAAACTATCAATTGAGACAGTAATGAACCTTGATCATCTTGTGTACGGTTTAGAAAATATTATCGACTAAAGGGGAGACAACGGATGAAAATTGCCTTAATCGCACATGACAAAAAGAAAAATGATATGGTTTCGTTTGCATACGCATATAAACCAATTTTTGAACAACATGAATTATTTGCAACAGGAACGACAGGGCTTCGTATTATGGAAGCGACTGGATTAGTTGTAACAAGATATCAATCTGGCCCTCTTGGTGGAGATCAAGAAATTGGTGCAATGATTGCAAAGAACGATTTAGATATGGTGATTTTCTTCCGCGATCCATTAACAGCACAGCCGCATGAACCGGATGTGAATGCATTGCTTCGTTTATGTGATGTATATGCGATTCCACTTGCAACGAATATGGCAAGTGCTGAAATGTTAATGCACGCATTAGAGCGAGGAGATTTAGATTATCGTAAGTTAAGAAAATGAGGGGAACAATTATGAGTGGATTACATATATTAGCGTTTGGTGCTCATGCCGATGATGTTGAAATCGGCATGGCTGGTACCATCGCTAAATATACAAAGCAAGGGTATGAAGTAGGTATTTGTGATTTAACAGAAGCTGATCTTTCTTCAAATGGAACGATAGAGTTGAGAAAAGAAGAAGCGAAGGTTGCAGCTCGTATAATGGGAGTAAAAACGAGGCTGAATTTAGCGATGCCAGACCGTGGTTTGTATATGAAAGAAGAGTATATACGTGAAATTGTCAAGGTGATCCGTACATATAAACCAAAACTAGTTTTTGCGCCGTACTATGAAGATCGCCATCCAGATCATGCAAATTGTGCAAAGCTTGTGGAAGAGGCTATTTTTTCAGCAGGAATCCGTAAATATATGCCGGAACTTTCACCACATCGTGTGGAGTCTTTTTATAATTATATGATTAATGGTTTTCATAAACCGAATTTTTGTATAGATATAAGTGAGTACCTCTCTATAAAGGTGGAAGCATTAGAAGCGTATGAAAGTCAGTTTTCAACAGGGAGCGATGGTGTTAAGACACCGTTAACAGAAGGTTACGTTGAAACTGTAATCGCTCGTGAGAAGATGTTTGGAAAAGAAGTTGGAGTCTTGTATGCCGAGGGATTTATGAGTAAGAAACCGGTTTTATTACATGCTGATTTATTAGGGGGATGTAAATGAAATTAAAAATAGGTATTACATGTTATCCTTCTGTAGGTGGTTCTGGAGTTGTTGGAACAGAATTAGGAAAGCAATTGGCGGAACGTGGGCATGAAATTCACTTTATTACATCGGGTTTACCATTCCGGTTAAATAAAGTATATCCAAACATTTATTTTCATGAAGTGACGGTAAATCAATACTCTGTATTTCAATATCCACCATACGATTTAGCGTTAGCAAGTAAAATGGCCGAGGTTGCACAAAGAGAAAACTTAGACATTTTACATGTGCATTACGCAATACCACATGCAATTTGTGCATATTTAGCAAAACAAATGATCGGAGAGCGTATTAAAATTGTTACAACCTTACATGGAACAGATATTACTGTGTTAGGTTCCGACCCTTCGTTAAATAATTTAATTCGTTTTGGTATTGAGCAATCAGATGTTGTCACTGCTGTCTCGCATTCATTAATTAACGAAACACATGAGCTTGTAAAACCAAGTAAAGAAATTCAAACGGTATATAACTTTATAGACGAACGTATATATTTCAAGCGTAATATGTCTCAATTAAAGAAAGAATATGGTATAAGTGAGAGTGAAAAAGTACTTATTCATATTTCGAATTTCCGTAAAGTGAAACGTGTGCAGGATGTTGTTCAGGCATTTGCTAAAATTGTTAAAGAAGTAGATGCGAAGTTGCTTCTTGTTGGAGACGGACCAGAATTCTGTACGATTTTACAGATAGTGAAAAATTTACATATTGAAGATCGCGTTTTATTCTTAGGGAAGCAAGATAATGTTGCAGAACTACTTGCGATGAGTGATTTAATGTTGCTTCTATCAGAGAAGGAAAGTTTTGGTCTTGTTTTATTAGAAGCAATGGCGTGTGGTGTACCTTGTATCGGAACGCGGGTTGGAGGTATTCCAGAGGTTATTCAACACGGGGAAACAGGATATTTATGTGAAGTTGGCGATACAACAGGAGTGGCAAATCAAGCTATTCAGCTATTAAAGGACGAGGAACTTCACCGTAATATGGGAGAACGAGCAAGAGAAAGTGTTTATGAGCAATTTCGCTCAGAAAAAATTGTTTCACAATATGAAACGATTTACTATGACGTACTAAGGGATGAAAAAAATGGAAAGATTTAAAAAAGCTAGTTCTATTATTGAGACATTAAAGCAACAAGGACATGAGGCTTACTTTGTTGGTGGGAGCGTACGAGATCTTATTATCGATAGGCCGATTGGAGATATTGATATTGCGACATCTGCTCTACCAGAAGAAGTGATGGCTATATTCCCAAGAAATGTTCCTGTTGGTCTTGAGCATGGAACTGTAATTGTTGTAGAAAATGGTGAGCCTTATGAGGTAACTACTTTTCGAACAGAAAGCGAATATGAAGATTTTCGAAGACCTAGTAGTGTTCAATTTGTTCGTTCATTAGAAGAGGATTTAAAACGTCGTGATTTCACGATGAATGCAATTGCTATGACAGAAGAAGGCAAAATGGTTGATTTATTTGCTGGACAGGAAGCCATTCAACAGAGAGAAATTGTGACAGTTGGAAATGCTGCGGATCGTTTTCAAGAAGATGCCCTGCGAATGATGCGTGGTATTCGGTTTGTAAGCACGTTAGGTTTTTCATTAGAAATGAAAACGAAGCAAGCGATTGAAACGTATGGGCATTTGCTAGAACATATAGCAATTGAGCGTATTACAGTAGAGTTTGAGAAACTGTTAACTGGTACATATTGTGTGAAAGGTCTCAAAGAATTAGTAGAGACGAAGCTATTTTCTCATTTGCCATATTTACAAATGTCAGAAGAGAGACTGTTAAAAGCTACGCAGTATAAATGGGATTCTTTCGAAACGGATATTGAGGCGTGGGCATTTTTCTTATATTGTATCGGAGAAGAACATCCATCTGTCTTTTTACGTCAATGGAAGTTTTCGAATAAAAAAATAAAAGATATTGTTGCAGTTTTATTGGCAATTCGTACTAGAAAGGAGAAGGATTGGGATACAGTCCTTCTTTATAAAACGGGAATTCATATCGCTGAAATGGCAGAGAGAGTATATGAAGCGATGATTGAAAGCTATGACCCTACATCTGTTGAACGAGTACAATTAATGTTTCATGCATTGCCAATCCAGGAACGTCAAGAAATGAATGTGACTGGTAATGATTTATTAAACTGGGCAAACAAAAAGCCTGGTCCGTGGGTTGCTGAAATGCTTCAGAAAATCGAAGAAGCAATCGTACAAGGAAACGTAGTTAATGAGAAAGAGCGTATAAGGGAGTGGCTGCAAGGATGCAATCTACTATAAGAAAGCAGTTATTGCAAGTTTTTTCTGAAGCGGATGGCGAGTTTGTATCCGGCCAAACAATTAGTGATAAACTTGGTTGTTCAAGAACTGCTGTGTGGAAACATATGGAGGATCTGCGGAGTGAGGGATATGAACTTGAAGCTGTGCGCCGATTAGGTTACCGAATTGCAAGTAAGCCAGACAAAGTGACTGCTAATGAAATTCAGTTAGGGCTACAAACGAAGCGGATTGGTAGAACAGTGTATTTTGAAGAAACTGTTGAATCAACGCAGCACATTGCAGCAAAACTTGCTTATGAAGGTGCAGAAGAAGGAACTGTCGTTGTAGCAGAAGAACAAACAGCGGGAAGAGGTCGTTTAAGCAGAAAATGGCATTCACCAAAAGGAACAGGGATTTGGATGAGTATTATTTTACGCCCGTCAATCCCAGTTCATCATGCACCGCAACTTACTTTGTTAGCGGCTGTTAGTGTTGCACAGGCAATTGAAAAATGTACAGGTGTAAACGTAGGAATAAAATGGCCAAATGATATTTTAATTCAAGGTAAAAAGGCTGTAGGTATATTAACAGAAATGCAAGCGGATCCTGATAAAATTAATGCTGTCATTATGGGCATCGGTATTAATGCGAATCAAAAGCAAGAACATTTTGATGAAGAAATTCAGCACATCGCTACTTCATTAGCGATTGAATCAGGTAAGCCGATTGTTCGTGCAGAACTTATGCAACAAATCTATTTACAACTAGAAAAATTATATGAAGAATATTTACAAAATGGTTTCTCTGTCATTAAAATTCTTTGGGAAAGTTACGCTGTGAGCATCGGGAAAGAAATTACCGCCCGAACGATGAGAGAGACAATTACGGGGTTAGCAAAAGGAATCACAGAGGATGGTGTATTACTTCTGGAGGATCATGAGGGGAAAGTACATCATATTCATTCTGCAGATATCGAAATTAAGTAAAAGAAGTTCCTCTTTTGGAACTTCTTTTTATTTCAATAGTTTTGAGTTAAATTTGTAACATGATAATAAATTCTTTTCATATTTAAAGTTCATTTCAAAATAGCTTCCGTCGAGTTGACCTGGCATGTTATTTGACGATTACTTTGCCTGTCATTCCTTTAAGAAGATGGTATCGACATATTAATTCATATGTACCAGTATTTTTAGGTTTCACGGTAATATTCTTTTCTTTTCCTGACTGGACTACGACGTCAATACCGAGTTTTTTCACTGTAAAGGTGTGCTCGTTTTTACCTTTATTTTTCAATAGTAATGTTGTTGATCCTTCAAGCGGAATCGTGATGACATTTGGATTAAAGTAATCATCATTTAGTTCAACCTCAATCACTTTCGTTAAATCGGTGGGTTGTGTTACGACATGAACTGAGGCAAATACTTGGGAGGATCCTAAAGACATCCACCATACAATCATTACAAGCAAACTGCTGAATCGAAATAACCACCTGTTCATAGACATCTGCAATTCTCCTTTGTTAAGTACTTTCCTCAATTAACCTGCATCATTAGTTTAAGAGTTATACTATATAGTTAAATTGATTACAGAAAAAATTAACTTGGACTTTTTTAACATGCGTTGAAAAAACATGTATCTTTTCAGGATTGAATTATCCATAAAAACTGTATAGCATATATACTCTCGTGTTAAATTTCATATACCGTAATAAGAATAAAAAATTATTTTTTCAAAAAAATGTAGTAATTCCTTTTTGTAGTTTGCTATAATTAGTTCGAATGTGGGCAGTATCAGAGCGAACTGCACCATGATTCGAAGTCATACGAAAAATAATAACTTGGATTCTGCCTTGATCCAATAACGGACTGGGACAGAGGGATGAATAATGCCGACTAACACACAACCCTTCTGCCCTTTTATGGCCAGAGGGGTTTTTTTTATATGATTTCGGCCATCTCCTCTCTCCTGCATAAAGGAGGAGTAGTTTTTGAAAACAAAAACAGATTTTTTGAAGATGAAAGAGCAAGGTGAGCCGATTACAATGCTAACGGCGTATGATTATCCATCTGCTAAATTAGCAGAAGAAGCTGAAGTTGATATGATTCTAGTTGGAGATTCTCTTGGAATGGTTGTACTCGGATACGATTCAACAGTACCTGTAACAGTAGAGGATATGATTCATCATACGAAAGCTGTACGCCGCGGAGCGAAAGAGACGTTTATTGTAACTGATATGCCATTTATGTCGTATCACGTATCATTACAAGAAACGATGGTGAATGCACGCCGCATCGTTCAAGAGAGCGGGGCACACGCACTGAAGGTAGAAGGTGCTGGAGAAGTTATATCGACGATTCAATATTTGACGAACGCAGGAATTCCTGTTGTAGCGCATTTAGGTTTAACCCCTCAATCTGTAGGAGTGTTGGGTGGATATAAAGTGCAAGGAAAAGATGCGGAGAGTGCAAAAAAATTAATAGAAGATGCAAAGAAATGTGAAGAAGCTGGTGCAATAGCGCTTGTGTTAGAATGTGTACCAATGCAGTTAGCAGAACTTATTTCAGAGCAACTAACAATACCGACAATTGGGATTGGCGCAGGACAAAAAGTAGATGGGCAAGTGCTTGTTTATCATGATCTTATCTCATACGGCGTAAATCGTGTTCCGAAATTTGTGAAGCAATATACGTCTGTTCAAGAGGAGATTGTGCGTGGGATTTCACAATATGTTACTGAAGTAAAGACAAGGCAATTTCCTGAAGAAAAACATTCGTTCACAATGAAAGAGGAAGAATGCTTAGCGTTATATGGAGGAAAACAATAATGAAAATCGTAACTACAGTGCAAGAGATGCAGCAAATTACGAGCGAACTTCGTGCAAGTGGAAAGAGTATTGGTTTTGTTCCAACAATGGGTTATTTACATGAAGGCCATGCTACTTTATTACGTAAGGCAAGAGAAGAAAATGAAACTGTAGTTTTAAGTGTATTTGTAAACCCACTACAATTTGGCCCAAATGAAGATTTAGATCGATATCCTCGTGATATTGATAGAGATGAAAATGTAGCAAAAGAAAACGGTGTAGATTATTTATTTTATCCGAGTGTAGAAGAAATGTATCCAGCAGAACAAACAACAACGGTAGAAGTTGTGAAGCGCACGGACGTATTATGCGGTCAACAAAGACCTGGTCATTTTGCTGGTGTTGCAACTGTACTAATGAAACTATTTAATATTACGCTGCCAAAGCGTGCTTATTTCGGTATGAAAGATGCTCAACAAGTTGCAGTAATTGAAGGGTTTGTAACTGATTTCAATATTCCAGTTACAATCGTACCAGTTGATATTGTAAGGGAAGAAGATGGTTTAGCGAAAAGTTCTCGTAACGTGTACCTATCACAAGATGAACGTGAAGAAGCTCTTCATTTATACCGCAGCCTATGTATAGCGAAAGAAAGAATTGAGGCAGGTGAACGTAATCCCGAAATCATTACAAATCTTGTGAAAGAGTATATTGAGACGCATACGAAAGGCACTGTAGATTATGCAGATTTATATGCATATCCGTCATTAACAATGGTAGAGAAAGTCAAAGGAAGAATCATTTTAGCTATTGCAGTTAAGTTTGAAAATGTAAGATTAATTGACAATATAACATTAACAGTTAAATAAGGGGGAGCATCTATGTTTCGCACAATGATGAGAGCAAAGTTACATCGTGCAACTGTAACGGAGGCAAATTTAAATTATGTAGGTAGTATTACAATTGATGAAGACTTAATGGATGCAGTAAATATTGTAGAAAACGAAAAAGTCCAAATTGTAAATAATAATAATGGTGCTCGCTTAGAGACATACGTTATTAAAGGGGAACGCGGTAGTGGTGTTGTTTGTTTAAACGGTGCTGCGGCAAGGCTTGTACAACCAGGGGACAAAGTAATTATTATTTGTTATGGGCTAGTTACGGAAGAAGAGATTCATAAACAAGAACCAAAAATTGCAGTATTAGACGATAATAATCAAATTATTGAAATGTTAGGTGCTGAAAAAGCGGGTACGATATTATAAGTAGAAAGGCTATCTCCATTGCGGAGATAGCTTTTTTGTGCATCTTTTCATTAAGATGAGATAAAACGTGGTATAGTAACATTATATAAATTATTGTTGTTTGAAAGGTAAGAAATTGAGGTGTTACATATATGAGTAAGCGTTATGTCGTTGTTGATTTAGAGACGACAGGGAACTCCTGGAAAGATGGGAAGGATAAAATTACCCAAATTGCAGCTGTTGTAGTAGAAGATGGAGAGATATTGGAGATTTTTTCGTCTTTTGTTAACCCAAAGAGAGAGATCCCACCATTTATTACAGAATTAACAGGGATTGATGAAAGTCTTGTAAAACAAGCCCCGTTATTTCAAGATGTAGCCCCGATGATTGTTGAGCTATTACAAGGTGCGGCTTTCGTTGCGCATAATGTTCACTTTGATTGGAATTTTTTAAATGAAGAATTAAGGCAAGCTGGATATACAGAAATACATTGTCCGAAAATCGACACGGTTGAATTGGCTCAAATTCTTTTGCCGACAGCCGATAGTTATAAATTACGTGATTTAGCTAAGAAGCATGAACTAGAGCACGATCAACCACATCGTGCGGATAGTGATGCTCTTGCAACAGCGGAATTATTTTTACAATTTTTAAATGAAATTGAAAAGTTACCACTTGTCACGTTGCAATCGCTTTATGAATTAAGTGATGTGTTCCAAAGCGATATAGCTGATGTGCTTTCTGAAAATATTTTAAAGAAAGTAATGCACGGTAAAGAAGATATAGCGGAGTATGAAATACATCGAAATATTGCGCTGAAAAAGCGGAACTATTCCTTAAACCTTGGAGAAACGTGTTCATCAAAGTTTGATGCTTTCTTGAATAAAACGATGGATAAATTGGAATCACATATGCCAAAGTTTGAAAGAAGAGAAAGTCAACAACTGATGATGAAAGAGATATATACGGCGTTAAGAGATTCTCGTTTTTCACTAATTGAAGCGGGTACAGGAACAGGAAAGACTCTTGCTTATTTGCTTCCTAGTCTTTATTTTGCAAAGAGAAAAGAAGAACCTGTCATTATAAGTACACAAACGGTACAACTCCAACAACAAATATTAGAAAAAGAAATTCCGTTATTACAAAAAATAATGCCATTTTCATTTGAGGCAGCTCTTCTAAAAGGAAGAAAGCATTATTTATGCTTACATAAATTTGAGTATGCTTTGCAAGAGGAAGAAAAAAATTATGATATGGCACTTACGAAGGCGAAGATTTTAGTTTGGCTATTGCAAACTGAAACAGGTGATCGAGACGAATTAAATATTCCTGAGGGCGGAAAGTTACTTTGGAATCGTATTTGTAGCGATGCGTATAGTCCAGGCGGTATGCAAAGTAATTGGTTTAGTCGTTGTTTTTATCAGCGAGCGAAGAATAAAGCTTTATTTGCAGATATCGTTATTACAAATCATGCGTTATTATTTCAAGATTTTTCAAGTGAAGAACCGTTGTTTGCTTCATGCGAACATATTATTTTTGATGAAGCTCACCATATTGAAGAAGCTGCGAGTAGAACATTGGGTGAACAGTTCTCTTGTATGTATTTTCAATTGGTTATATCTCGTCTTGGGACGCTAGAAACAGAAGATGTACTCTCCAAAGTATATAAAATGATGAAAAAATCAGAGCAAGCATCTCGTTCAACTTTCCGTATGATAAGTTATAGTTTGAAGGAACTTAAGTTTGATGCGGATGAACTCTTCCAAATGTTACGTACTTTTATATTTAAACAAACAAAGCAAGAGCAAGGAACGAATAATATGCCGCTCATCTATAGGTATAACGCAGAACTAGAAAAAGGTAAGTTGTGGGATAGTATCGTCGAATTAACAAATCGTTTTATATATGAATTAAGAAGGGTAGTAACTGCTCTTGAGAAGCAAGTGGATATATTGCAAAGTAAGTTAGAATGGGAGATGCATGTTGTAACAGGTGAATTTATGCATTTAATTGAGTTGCTGAGAAAGATGGCAGAATCATTACAGTTACTCGTATTAGAAAAGAATTCGTATGTAACTTGGATGGAGACTGAAACGAAAGGGACGATTCATTCAACAGTTCTATACGCACAGCCTGTCCATATTGGTGAAAGATTTGCTGATGAATTTTTAACAGAAAAAAAGAGTGTTATTTTTACATCCGCAACACTAACAGTTAACGATACGTTTGATTATATAAAAGAGGAACTTGGTTTACATGATTTCGCTCCAAATACTTTAAAGGTTCCGTCACCATTTCGTTATGATGAACAGATGAAATTAATGGTTTCAACGGATGTACCTTTTATTAAGCAAGTAAGTAATGAGCGATATATTGAATCTGTATCGGAACATATTGCAAAGATAGCAAAAGCCACAAAAGGCAGAATGCTCGTTTTATTCACTTCGTATGAAATGTTAAAAGAAGCGTATGCGAATTTAAAAAATAATGATGAATTAGAGGGTTATTTATTACTCACCCAAAGTGTGAATAATAGAAGTCGAAGCCGCTTAATTCGAAAGTTTCAAGAGTTCGACAAATCAATTTTATTAGGGACGAGCAGTTTCTGGGAAGGAATAGATATTCCTGGAGATGCCTTAAGTTGTCTTGTTATAGTCCGTCTACCATTTACACCTCCTCATCAGCCGATGATGGAAGCGAAAGGTGAGTGGCTAAAAAATCAAGGTGAAGATGTATTCGCTAAATTAGCGCTCCCACAAGCAATATTACGTTTCAAACAAGGATTCGGCCGCTTAATTCGAACGAATACAGATACAGGAACGGTAGTAGTGTTAGATCGTCGTTTGACGAGTTCTTCCTATGGAAAACGATTTCTACAATCGATTCCTAACGTACCTCTTTATGAAGGACCATTAGAAGAATTGTTAGTACAATTAGAAGAACCATCAAATGAATAAAAATGGAAGAAAAATACGCCTGAAGTACTTATAAACTTCAGGCGTAAAAAATGTGGGTAGGAGGAATTTTATTTTTCTTACTTCTTGTATACAAAATGTGTTGGTTTTCGACTTGAAACCTTTTTTTGCTGTACATGTCCTGCTATAATAGATGGGTGATGAAGCAGGGGTTGTAAAGAATGTACTCTTATTGTAACCGCATTGCGTTCTTCTATAATTAGAAATTTTTGTGTAACGGAGGAGTTTTTTCATGGATAAGAAAATCGAAGTACTATCAACGACGCGTATTAAATATTCGTCGGATTTGTATAAAATTGTTGATAGTTTAAATCGTACGTTAAAAGAGCAGGACCTCATGTTCGGACTAGCATTAGACGAAAAAGATAAAGAAACAGCTGTATTTACGATTTACAGAACGTAGTGATACAATGAAAAAGTGGATCTTTGCAATCATTATTGTTATCGTTGCTAGCGGAATATATGGGGCGTATGTTTATAATAAAGCGATGGGAAAGAAAATTCCAAAAGAGTCGAAATTTGTAGAAATTGCTAAAGAAAAAGCAAAGCTTACAAAGGTGAAATCTGTTGATTATTACAACGGAAAATCTGCATATATAGTCGTGCAAGGTACAGATGAAAAGGGAGAACAACTTATCGTTTGGGTGCCTGAGAAAAAAGGGGATACTGTAGTAAGGAAAAAGAGCGAAGGTATTTCTGAAAAAGAGGCTATACAAAGAACAATAGAGCAAGTCGGCAATGAAAGTAAGGAATCAAAAAGTAAGCCGAAAGAGATTATGAAAGTGAAATTAGGCTTTGAAAATGATGTACCACTATGGGAAGTTACATATATTGATGATGACAATCGTTATAGTTATTACTATCTTGAATTTAAAGATGGAAAATTTTTAAGACGATATAGCATTGAAAAATAGATGTAGGGGGAACTACAAATGAAATTAGCAAAGCGAGTAGCTGCTTTAACACCGTCTTCAACTTTAGAAATTACAGCAAAGGCACAAGCATTAAAAGCAGAGGGTCATGATGTAATTGGATTAGGGGCAGGGGAACCTGACTTTAATACACCAGAGCATATTATGGATGCTGCACATAAAGCGATGTTAGAAGGGCATACGAAGTATACACCAACAGGTGGATTACAATCGTTAAAACAAGAAATTGTGAAGAAATTTACTCGCGATCAAGGTATTGCGTATGATCCATCTGAAATTATTGTATGTAATGGTGCAAAGCATGCATTATATACATTATTCCAAGTATTACTTGATGAGGGAGATGAAGTTATCATCCCAACTCCTTACTGGGTAAGCTATCCAGAGCAAGTAAAGCTTGCTGGCGGTAAGCCGGTTTATGTAGAAGGTTTAGAAGACAATGAGTACAAAATTACAGCAAAGCAGCTGCGTGAGGCAATTACAGAGAAAACGAAAGCAGTTATTATTAATTCACCGAGCAATCCAACAGGAATGATTTATAGCAAAGAAGAATTACAACAGCTTGGAGAAGTATGTTTAGAACATGATATTTTAATCGTTTCTGATGAAATTTATGAAAAATTAATTTATGGTGGCGTAGAATATACTTCAATTGCCCAGCTTTCTAATGCATTAAAAGAACAAACACTTATTATTAATGGTGTATCTAAATCTCATTCTATGACAGGATGGCGTATTGGATATGCTGCAGGAAATAAGCAGCTTATTAAAGCAATGACGAATTTAGCGAGTCATAGTACGTCAAACCCTACTTCAATCGCTCAATACGGCGCAATTGCGGCATATGCAGGCTCACAAGAACCTGTGGAAACAATGCGTCAAGCCTTTGAAGAGAGATTAAACATCATTTATGATAAATTAATTCAAATCCCTGGCTTTACTTGTATTAAACCGCAAGGGGCATTTTACTTATTCCCTAACGTAAAAGAAGCTGTAGCTTTATCAGGATATGCAACAGTTGATGATTGGGCAAAAGCTCTATTAGAAGAGGAAAAAGTGGCTCTTGTACCAGGTACAGGATTTGGTGCTCCAAATAATGTTCGTTTATCATATGCGACATCTCTTGAACAAGTAGAGAAAGCATTAGAGCGCATCCATACATTTATGAAAAGTAAAGTGCAAGCTTAATTTTATATTTCATTCATGTAATATAAAAAACCTCCCTATTAATGGGGAGGTTTTTTTGACGGATTGTGGCAAAAAGAAATAGCTAAAGGTGTGTTATACTAGAGAGCGAGGTGTTTGGTGATGAAAAAGAAAATGATGTTACAGTGGTTTGAGCAGGGAAGCATTGCAATTCCAAAATTGCTTATGATGCATTATAAAAAATTAGGTTTAAATGAGACGGAATTTATGGTTGTACTTCATGTACACACATTTTTAGAATCAGGTAATTCGTTTCCGACTCCTTCAGAGATTTCTGAACGGATGACGATAACGGAAATGAAATGTATGGAAGTAATTCAGACGTTGATTCAAAAAGGTTTTTTATCACTAGAAGGTGGACAAAGATCAGAAGCGATGATGTGCGAAAGTTATTCTTTACAACCGTTATGGGAAAAAATATTACATTTCTTAATGGATGAATCAATAGAGGAAGAGCAAAAAGAAAAAAAACAGCTACAAGTAAATTTATATACAGTATTTGAAAAAGAATTTGGAAGACCACTTTCGCCGTTCGAATGTGAAACGTTAGGGATGTGGGAGGACCAAGATCAACATCATCCAAATTTAATTCAAGCGGCTCTTAGAGAAGCTGTAATGAGTGGAAAACTAAATTTCCGATATATTGATCGTATTTTATTTGAGTGGAAAAAGAATGGAATTAAAACGGTAGATCAGGCTCAAAATCAAGGTCAAAAATTTAGAGCGAATCAACAAAGGGCACAACAAATGACAAAACAAGAGACGAAATTTACTGGAAAAGTGCCTTTTTATAATTGGTTGGAGCAGTAATATAGGAGGAAAAATATGCTTAACAAAACGCAAATCCGTTATTGTTTAGACACAATGGCGGATATGTATCCAGAAGCACATTGTGAATTGGTTCATGATAATCCATTTGAACTTGTAATCGCGGTGGCGTTATCTGCACAATGTACGGATGTACTTGTAAATAAAGTGACAAGAAATTTATTTCAAAAATATAAAACACCAGAAGATTATTTAAGTGTTTCTCTAGAAGAATTACAACAAGATATACGCTCTATCGGATTGTATAGAAATAAAGCAAAAAACATTCAAAAATTATGCCGAATGTTATTAGATGACTATAATGGAGAAGTACCGAACGATCGAGATGAACTTACGAAATTACCAGGTGTAGGAAGGAAAACAGCGAATGTTGTAGTTTCCGTAGCGTTTGGAATTCCGGCAATTGCTGTTGATACACATGTGGAGCGAGTGAGTAAACGATTAGCTATGTGTAGATGGAAAGACTCTGTGTTAGAAGTAGAAAAAACATTAATGAAGAAAGTACCAATGGATGAGTGGGGAGTTACACATCATCGTATGATTTTCTTTGGACGTTATCATTGTAAAGCACAACGACCGCAATGTGAGGAATGCAGACTGTTAGAAGTATGTCGTGAAGGAAAGAAGCGAATGAAGGTGAAATAAAGGATGGAACGAGTTATAGAAATACCGAAAGAATTTCACTGTTTACCATTTTTTAAAGAAAGTGTAAATTTAATTAAGTATCATACAGACAATTCTTTTGAAGAGATAATACAAAATACTTACTTTATATTTGATATTGAAAGACAGTATGAGCCATGGAAGGAAATTGAAAACAGCATTCCAGTGATGTTGAATGTATGGAAAAATAAGCATGAAGACATTGCTATACTGTTTCGAAATAGAAATAAGCAAGAGGCTGAGGGACCAATGATTCTTTTTTCAGCTCACTTGTTATCGGTTGTCTATTGGCTAAATGAACAACCTGTTCATAGTTTGAATGAAATGCAAATAAATACGAATAAATTAAAAGTGCAACCTGTTAATTTTATGGAAAGATATTCATTCATTATAAAGAAACCGAGTAATTATCATTCTTATATTCAATTAGCGCAGTTGTATATCGAAATAGAAAAGCTGTATGTAAAGAAAATGATAACAAAAAAGAAGTCCGCTTCTCGTTAAGAGAAACGGACTTCTTTTTTTGTATATTAGGACTCTGTTGTAACAACAGCACCGTCTGCGTGAGGTGTATCTCCTCCGGGATTTTGGTGTTGCTGTTCTTGTTGTTTCTTAGCCTCTTCTTCAGCTTTTTTCTTGGCCTCTTCTTCAGCTTTCTTCTTAGCTTCTTCTTCAGCTTTTTTCTTAGCTTCTTCTTCAGCTTTCCTTCTAGCTTCCTCATCAGCTTTCTTTTGAGCTTCTTCTTGCTGTTTACGTTGTTGTTCTTGCTGTTGCTGTTCTTGTTGTTTCTTAGCCTCTTCTTCAGCCTTTTTCTTAGCTTCGTCTTGTTTTACTTTATCTTCATTAGCCTTTTTCTGGGCTTCCTCATCAGCTTTTTTCTTAGCTTCTTCATCGGCCTTTTTCTTAGCCTCTTCTTCAGCTTTTTTTGCATCTGGAGTTCCGCCAGGCGCAGTGAAGGATGCACCAACTGCTGGGCTTGTGCCAGTACCTTTTTTCGCTACTACAGAGAAGCTGTAAGTAACACCTGGTTTAATACCACCAAGAGTAGCTGTCGTACCACTTATTGATAGGCTACCACTTGAACCGTCAGTTGCTTTATAGCTGGCTGCATATGCATCAACTTCTGCTGGTCCAGACCAGTTTAGTGTAACTGTGCTAGCGCCATCAAAAGTGACATTCAGACCACTAGGGGCATCTACTTTAATTTGTTTAATTGCATCTTTTTTCGCACCTTTTACGTATAACTCTCCGTTTATTTCTTGTACAGAAGAAGGACGTTCAAAGCGTGATTTATCTGTAGCGAATTTGCTCATCATTACTTGGAACATTTGCTGTGCAATTCTAGTGGAGCGATCGCTAACATAATTTTTTGGACCATCTTTTTCGTAACCGGTCCAAACAGCCATTGTGTATTGTGGCGTATATCCAGCAAACCAGCTATCTCTGTTTGCATCAGCTGGGATGTCATATTTTTGAAGAACTGATTCATCAAAGTTTTGTGTTCCTGTTTTACCTGCTACGTCAACACCTGAAACGTATGCTGTTGGACCTGTACCACCAGAACCAGGTTTTACTACGTCACGAAGAACGTCAGTAACCATATAAGCTGTATAGTCTTGCATTGCGCGATGTTCTTTCGGTTTAAAGCTTTTCTTTTTCCCGTCCGGGAAGGTTACTTCTTTTACGAAGTGTGGTTTATTATAGTTACCACTATTACCAAAGGTTGCATATGCACCTGCTACTTCTAATGGAGAACTATCGTTACTACCGATTGCTGTTGATTCGTAGACTTTTCCTTCTTTAAAGGTCATGCCTAAACCTTCAGCAAATTCTTTTGACTTATTAAGACCAACTGTTTGTGCTGTCTTTAAAGCTGGAATGTTTAATGACTTTTTCAAAGCTTCACGTAGTGAAACGTCACCTTTGTAACTCTTTGTTGCATTTTGTATTTTCTTACCATTGGAATACGTATACTCTGAGTCGTTTAATTGATGGTATGTAGACCATTGTAAATTTTCAATTGCCGGACCGTAGTCGAAAATTGGTTTCATTGTTGAACCAACTTGGCGTTTTAAATCAGTTGCCATATTATGACCTTTGAAAGTAGACTTACTTTCTTTACGTCCAGCACCAATTGCTCGAACTTCTCCAGACTGTGTATCCATAAATACGAATGACCCTTGGAATTGATCGTCCGGATACTTAATAAGATTGCCATCCATAATTTTGTCGGCGTAATCTTGAGCATCTTGATCAAGTGTTGTATGAATCGTTAAACCATCTGAACCGATATTTACATCAGGATATTCTTTTTCAACTTCTTTTACAACCGCATCTAAAAATGCTTGATACTTCATCTCAGTTACTTCTGAAGACGGTTGAAGGCCCTCAGTTACTGGAATCTTAACGGCGTTATTCATTTCTTCTTTTGTTATATAACCATGTCGATTCATTAATGATAATACGACATTACGACGATTTGTTGCTCGTTCAACATTTTCCTTTTTTGTTGGATCATAAATGTTTGGACCTTGGGGTAAACCAGCGAGCATAGCAGCTTCATGTAATTGCAAGTCTTTTAAATCTTTACCATAATATTTTTGCGCTGCTGTCGCAATACCGTATGAACGGTTACCTAAATTAATCTTATTTAAGTACATTTCTAAAATCTCATGTTTAGAGTATTGTTGCTCTAATTTGTAAGATAAGTACCATTCTTGCACTTTTCTTTTAGCAGTTTTGTCCATCGTTAGAAAGTAGTTTTTAACGACTTGCTGTGTAATCGTACTACCACCTTGGGAACCGAAACCACCAGTGACATTTTCCATAACTGCTTTTGTAGTTCGTTTAAAATCAATTCCATTATGATCATAGAAACGCGAATCCTCAGTTGCAAGAAATGCATTTTCAACTACTTTTGGAATTTGATCATAAGTAACATGTGTTCGTTTTTCAGCACCGTATTCATAGAAGAAATTTCCGTTTTTATCGAGAAACTTTGTTGATAAAGGATTAACAAGTTTGGATTTGTCTAATTTTGGAGCGTCCTTTACCATAACAAAGAAAGCGGAAACGCCGGCTACAAGACCAACGATACCAAGAAGTAGACAACCTATAAGGAATTTCTTGAAAAAGGAGCCTTTTTTCTTTGGTTTTTCTTCTTTATGTGTTTTTTTCTCTTGATTTTTCACATGATTTCGTTCTGTACGAGAACGATAATTATCTGACATTATACTTTCTCCTACCTTTCATTCTCTCCCCCAAAAGTCGAAAAAAGAGCCTTAGTGATGACTCTATCACGAAAAATAAACCATGTCTAGTACACGGATATAGTCAATCCGAGGGTGATAACCGCATGATAATAAGGATCCATGCTCTTCTATTTCTTCTTTCGTAATCGACTTGCGTCCACCAGTATTTTGACGATTCCAAAATGCAATAATATGTTTTGCATCTAGTAAATAAAATTCATCAAAAAGTGTAAATTTAATAATAACAAATGCAATTCCATTATGAGCAACGACTTGCTTCATATGTTCAATTTGATGAAGGTGGAAGTTTTGAAGTGGGAAACTAGTTTTATTTTTGGTTTCCTTTGCTTCAAAATCGATGTATTTCCCTTTGTATACACCGTTGTAATCTGTTGTAGAAGGTTGTTTAAAATACGCTTCTTTTACCACTGCAGCACTTCGAGCGGGGTAATCTACTTTTACAATTTGAAGAGGTGTAGGCTTTTTATGTACACATGCAATATTATGGGTTAAGTAATATTGATTTGTTTCATTCAATTCCTCTTCAAGGGACATACCTCTATTACTATAAGTATGTGTTTTTATAGGTGTTTTTTGAGGTTGTGAAGCTTGATTATACCTTTTTCCATTTGGGTAACGAATGGTCATAGTGTGTCCACCCCCAACTTGCTAAGAATTACTTACAAAGGTGATTATATCAAAAAATGAAAAAAGATGTGACCTTTTTGATGAAAGGTATGATGACTTATTTATGTTTACATGGAATGATTATATGAAAATTAAACAAAATCGAGAAAAAAATTTTTGTACAGAGGAAGAAAAAGCAATCATTCACAATATTAAAAAGAAAACAGAAATAGCTAATGTGGACAATATTTCTCGGACACAATCTTATCAAGAATATTATTTGAGAAATAGTGAAATCAGGTGGGCCTTTTTAGCGAGTATGGTTTCGAGAAATGCGGGCTGGAATATGACTGATTTAGAAGGGAGATATTATGCTACTGTTTTACCTAGAACGGTAAAAAAACATTTATTTCTTCTGTACGAACAGGCTAATTGGATTATTTTTTTAGATGCATTTCCTCAGCTATTATTGTATGAGGAAAGTAAGAAGAGACATGCACCTCTCTTTCATTTGTTGCAATACTTCAACGTATCAATTTTTATGGAAAAAGAATGGTTACTTTTCTGGGAAAGAAGAGATATGAATAGACTTATGACAGCGCTTATTATAAATGAACAAAATAAAATTCAAAAACCAGTCATTGAGAACACATATTTTAAAAAACATGTATTCCATACTGCACTTTTTAAAGTACAAGAAAGACTTCATATTAGTGCAGTTATCTTCCCAACAATTGAAGGGAGAATGTATGGGTTTTCGGTTTATCAATTTGAAACGTTACAACAGCGTATAGAACTAGGAAAAAAATTAGCATGGTTATTGTTTCATCCAATTTATAATGGTTCGTTTTATAAGTTTGCACTGCAAACTACACATACTGGGTCTAGAGAAGATTATGAAGTTTACGCAAAGGAAACTCGAAAGTCTTATACGCCAACACTTAGAGATATTTATCCTGTTATTTTACATGAAGAAATAAAAATGAGAGATTGGTTTTGTGCAAATATGAAAATGAATGTGCTATTTGTACTTGAAGAACCTAAAGGGGAAGTTAATATAACAGAATGGTATAGAAGAAAGAGAGAACAAATCTATAGGCTATCTATCGTAAACCGTTTTGCTAAAAGGATCGATGAGTTCATGATATAATAAAAAAGAAGTCCCGTCTTCCATTTTGAAGACGGGACTTCTTAATTTGAAAAAATTCTGCTATGCGTGCTACAACTTTAATTTCAAAACGTAATGCTAGTAGGAGATTAAGGATGATTTGAAATTTAAATGTTCGTAATAAAGTCTCGCTTTATGTAGCAGGGAAGTTTGGACCATCTAGCTTTGGATTGCCAGTCTCGGGTTTATTTTGTTGTTTGTTTTGGTTTTTCTTTTTTTCATTTTTGTTCTTTGCCATTGTAATACACCTCCTTTTTGTATTGTTACCATTTCTATAAATGACATACGAAATGATTTCTTTGACGAATAACAACTAGTTTTGTCATGTGGGCAGGAGTGGTGAATCATCCGGCGAAATTACATGACAAAGGAAAAGCAAAGAAGGAGGCGTTTTGTATATGGCGATGGTTCAGAAGGAAGATGTAATGAAAAAAATGGATCAAATGTTAAGTTCTCTCGATTTGCTGGAAATGAATATAGGGATTAGAATGAATCATGCATTAAAGGATGCGAGTGAAAAAATATGTAATAAGATAGAAATAACAGAAATGCATATTGAACATATGGAAAATAAATTAGTGCATCACGAAGAAAAAGGGAATTGGGTGAAGACATTTCAAAACGTCGTAGTGAGTGCATAATAAGGTGGGAAAGAAATGAAGAATGAAGCATTAATACAGTCTTCAGAAAAACTCATGCAGTATAATAATGAAGCGAATGTAAAAAAAAGAGAACTAACTGAATACGACTTTTATAAGGATATGAAACCGTTTGTAGATATGGTAGATGAGGAATTAAAGAAGTGGAAAGAACTAGCTTATACGTGGATTAAAGAAGAAAAGCCAAAGTATATACATGTACAGCAAATTGATCAAGTATACGATAATTTACAAACGAATGTGTTGCAATGCTTTGTAAATAAAGGTAAAGGTAAACGATTCTTTGAAACACACCAAGCCATTTCGTATACTTTGCAAAATATAGTTGAGCAATGTAAATAACAAGAGGGAGAGCCCTCTTGTTATTTTTATGCTTCTGTCATTGTTGTAGGTTTTGTTGCGCCGTTTATTTCTAATTCTTTTATTAATGTTCGATAATCTGATATGCATATTTTTCCTTCGAGATACCAATGTCTCGCAAAGTCTAATAATTCATTTGCATTCTCTGTGCAATACCCCTTTTTTTGAGAAAACGCTTGTTTTAAATCCCCTAATACCATGTTGATTCCTCCCCCATGAGAATCTTCTTCTTAATTATCATAGCATGGAAGGGTTTTCTTTTTTAATTTTTTAAAAATTTAAACTTCCGACAAAAATAGACATATATTCCATCACACATATTATTTTATAGGTACATATTATATATGTAGAAACTTATGTGAAGGAGGAGAGAATGCATGTTTCAACAACCTAACGTATATCAGCAAACGAATCCATATGCACAGCAAAATATGTACCAATATAATACGGATACATATTTACGGTATAATATGTATCCTTTCGAGCCTTATTATGGAAATCAAAATTATTATCAACCGTTTGAAGTGTCCTTTATGAATCAAGCTCAACAACCACAACAGCAGCAACCTTATGTGAATCAAGCTCAACAATCACAAGCTCAGCAACCATACATGAATCAACCACAGCAGCAGCCTTATATGAATTCGCAATATTATATGCCACCACCATCGCCGTATGCTAATCAACAAGCGATGTTTTATCCACCAAAACAACCGTACCCGACGCAGGGTAAGCAAAAGCAACAACAGCCAAGCCAGTTTTCTAGTTTTGTTTCTCAATTTAAAACATCAGATGGTAACTATGATGTAAATAAAATGATGAATACAGCTGGACAAATGATGAATGCGATGAATCAAGTGACAGGTATTGTAAAGCAAGTTGGAGGCTTTTTTGGTAAGTGATGTTGAAGGATTGTCTATAAAAACAATGTAAATGAAATAAAGGACTAGACAAATTTCCTTGTAATAAATGGGTATATATAACAAACGGCTTTCTCTCTTTTCTCATACTGTAAAGTGTAATCAGATTTTTTTAACGAGAGAGGAGAGAAAAAACTATGCATCATTGTCATCCTTGCTTTGGAGGGCATAAGCCTACAGGACCTATTTGTACGACTGCTCCTGTCATTCATCCGACGAAACAATGCGTAACACACTCTTTTTCAACAACGGTGGTGCCACACATTTTTCCAACACATACAACACATGTACATCATCAACAAATTAAAAACCAAAACTTCTTCCCACAAACAAATTCAAATGTAAATGTTGTGGACCCAATCGACCCAGGATTCGGTGGCGGATGTGGACCGTGTGGTCATGGACATCATGGACATCATGGACATCACGTATCACCATTTGGTCCAGGACCAAATGTATCTCCGTTTGGACCAAACGTATCACCATTCGGACCGAATATTGGACCAAACGTATCACCATTCGGTCCAAATATCGGACCAAACGTTGGTGGAATGTTTAAAAAGTAAATGATATGTTAGAACTAGCGAAATGCTAGTTCTTTTTTTGTAATTGGAGTGTTGATATGAAAGTTATTGCAGTAACAGGATATAAGCCATTTGAACTTGGAATATTTAAAAATGATCATCCAGGGGTGGAGTGTATAAAGAAAGCGTTACACCGTAAATTAACCAATTTTGTAGAAGATGGTTTAGAGTGGGTTATAATAAGTGGCCAATTAGGTGTAGAATTATGGGCTGCTGAAGTTGTTTTTGAAATTCAAGTAGAATATCCAGATTTAAAATTAGCGGTATTCACTCCGTTTTTAGAACAAGAAGAAAATTGGAAAGAAGATAATCGTGAATATTACGAATTTATCCTTTCTCAAGCAGACCATGTTGATAGTATCACGAAACGGAAGTATGAAAGTCCAGAGCAATTTAAATTAAAAAATCAATTTTTTATTGAAAAAAGTGATGCGCTTTTAGCGGTATACGATGAAGAAAAACCAGGAAGTCCCAAATATATTGTAGAAGCAGCAAAGAAAAAAGGAGAAATAGAAAATTATCACAGTTATTTCATTCTTTTTTCTGATTTACAAGATATAATAGAAGAGGAACAGTGGAATAATGCAGAGTAAATATGTAATATAGTACTCGTATATATGATTGACAAAAAGCATTGTTTCTGAAAAAATTTAGTTAATGAAAGTTTTGGTAAAAATTTGAGGTGAAGAAAATGATTTCGGATAAAATTAAATTAACAGCGAAAGATATTTTAGAAAAAGAATTTAAAACAGGTATGAGAGGTTATCAGCAAGAAGAAGTAGACAAGTTTCTTGATATGATCATTAAAGACTATGAAGCTTTCCACAAAGAGTTTGAGCAATTAAAGCAACAAAATGCTCGTTTAAAGCGTGAATTAGAGGAACAAAAACTAGCAGTAACGCAAGTTCCACAACAACCTGTACAAACACCAGTTGCACAACCAGTTTATAACAACACGAATACGGATATTTTAAAACGCTTATCTAACTTAGAAAAAGCTGTATTTGGAAGTAAGTTATACGAATGATGTAAGGTGGGAAAAGGTTTAAGCATTTTACATAGAAAAAAACGTTGCAAAATCTTTTTGTTTCCACTATACTAATGGATGTCATAACGTTTGGGTAATCGCTGCAACGCCAACGTTGTAGAGGAAAGTCCATGCTCGCACGGCCTGAGATGGCTGTAGTGTTCGTGCCTAGCCAATTCATAAGCTAGGGTATTCTGGCTGTAAGGCTGGTTTAACGGCAGGGAAAAAACCTAAGTCCTTTCGGATATGGTTTGACTACCTTTAAAGTGCCACAGTGACGAAGTCCTTGAAGAAATGATAGGAGTGGAACGAGGTAAACCCCACGAGCGAGAAACCCAAATAATGGTAGGGGAATCTTTTCCAAGGAAATGAACGACGGGAAAGGACAGGTTTTATAACCTGTAGATAGATGATTGCCACCGGAGTACGAGGCGTGGGCCGTTTGTAGTACAAAGGAACAGAACATGGCTTACAGAACGTTATGAACCAACTATGAAATAACTCAGCTCTCCTTTGTTAGAGGAGGGCTTTTTATTTGTATGAAGTTATAAAGTATGAGTTAAAATGGTTAATGAGAAAATTTTTCGTAAAATGTAATGATTAATAGGACCAATTGCTATTAATTATTGTTTGAATATACATAAGAGGTGAATGCAAATGGGAAAAGTTACTTTAATTGCAACAGCGGCAATGGGTATTGAAGCGTTAGTTGCCCGAGAAGTTCGCGATCTTGGTTATGAATGTCAAGTAGAAAACAGCAAAGTAACATTTGAAGCAGATGAAAAGGCGATTTGTCGTACGAATTTATGGTTACGTACTGCGGACCGTGTAAAAATTAAAGTTGGCGAATTTAAAGCAACAACATTTGATGAGCTATTTGAAAAAACGAAAGCATTAAACTGGGGAGATTATATTCCAGAGAATGGTGAATTCCCTGTTATCGGAAAATCTTTAAAATCTGAATTATTCAGTGTTTCGGATTGCCAACGTATCGTTAAAAAAGCTGTCGTTGAAAAATTAAAAACAACATATAAACGGACAACTTGGTTTGAAGAAGATGGCCCGTTATTCCGTATCGAGATTGCAATGCTAAAGGATATTGCGACATTAACAATTGATGCGAGCGGTGTTGGACTTCATAAACGTGGATACCGTATGGATCAAGGGGAAGCTCCGTTAAAAGAAACATTAGCTGCGTCTTTAATTAAATTAACAAACTGGAAGCCGGATCGTCCATTTGTTGATCCATTCTGTGGATCAGGTACAATTCCGATTGAAGCAGCATTAATTGGACAAAACATTGCACCAGGATTTAACCGTGGTTTCGCATCTGACGAGTGGGGCTGGGTAGGTAAACAAAACTGGCGTGAAGCTCGTCAAGAAGCTGAAGATTTAGCGAACTATGATCAACAATTACAAATCATTGGATCCGATATTGATCATCGTATGATTCGAGTTGCTCAAGATAACGCAGAAGAAGTAGGCTTGGGCGATTTAATTACATTTAAACAAATGCAAGTAAAAGATTTCACAACAAAAGAGGATTATGGCTACGTTGTAACGAATCCTCCATACGGAGAACGTTTAAGTGAAAAAGCACTCGTTGAACAACTGTACAAAGAAATGGGACAAGTATTCCGCCCATTAGATACATGGTCAGCATATGTATTAACAAGCTATGAAGCATTTGAGAAGTGTTACGGAAAAGATGCGTCGAAGAAGCGTAAACTGTTTAACGGATTTATCCGTACAGATTACTACCAATACTTCGGAAAACGTCCACCGCGCAATTCATAGTATAAAACTCCTCCAGCGCGCATATACTGGCTATTATGTAATGCGTAAAGGAGGAAGTGATATGGATAATTTCCAATTATCAATGATTCAAAAAGCTATTCACCGTACGTATGATGAGCTCGGAAAAGAAGTGGATAGTCAAGATGCGATTGTAGATGAAATACAAAAAGCACAAGAAGAATATTTGTCAGCTCTTTCACATGAAACAGCGATTGATAAAAGGTATTTAAAGTCATTAATATAGAAGAAAATTTTCCTTTTTCGAAAGGGAAATTTTTTTTCGTGTATTTATATGTATGGCAACAGGGGAAAGTAGCTGCACACATATAAGTAGCGGTTACTATATCTTTTTATAGAAAAACTTTTTGGTTGGAGGCTAAGGATGTTTACTGAGAAGAGATTACCATTTGAAGTAGGAAAACAAGACAATTTTTATGATAAGTTGAATGAGTGGATTGGAGATGTGTTTTACGACATCCTTCCGGAAAAAGGTTTTGAAGAGCGTGATGAACAAATTTTTATGGCGTTTCAATTAGAGCGTGCTTTCCAAGAAAAGAAAGTTATGTTCGCAGAAGCGGGTGTAGGAACAGGGAAAACTATTGTATATCTTCTATATGCAATTTGCTATGCGCGTTATACTGGAAAACCAGCTATAATTGCTTGTGCAGATGAAACGTTAATTGAACAGCTTGTGAAAGAAGAAGGAGACATTGCGAAATTATCTGAAGCGTTAGGCTTATCTGTAGATGTAAGACTTGCGAAATCAATGGATAATTATTTATGTTTACGTAAGCTTGAAGATGTTATGAGTGGACGAGCTCCAGAAGTAATTGAAGACGTATATTATGAATTACCACAATTCGTATTTGATCATGGTACGATGCAAAACTTTACTCACTATGGTGACCGAAAAGAATTTCCACTATTAAATGACGAAGAATGGTCAAAAGTAAATTGGGATTACTTCCAAGATTGCTTCACTTGTGATTCTCGTCATCGTTGCGGTCAAACTCTTTCACGTGAACATTATCGTAAAGCAGCAGATTTAATTATTTGTTCTCAAGATTTTTATATGGATCATATTTGGACGTACGATGCTCGAAAGCGTGAAGGACAAATTCCATTATTACCAGAAAGTAGTTGTGTTGTATTCGATGAAGGACATCTTGTAGAATATGCAGCTCAAAAAGCTTTAACATATCGTTTAAAGCAAACGATGATGGAGCAACTTTTAACGAGATTATTACAAAACGATATTCGTGAAGAGTTTGCACATTTAGTAGAAGAAACAATTTGGCAAACAGAGCGATTCTTTGATGTGTTACAAGAAAACAAAAAAGAAATTGCCGGTTCTGATCGTTTAGAAATTACTGTGACAGAAAAAGTAACAGCTGAAGCAAAACGACTTTATGCGAAAATTGGTGAAGTCGGTGATGCGTTAGTATTTGAAAGTGAAATGCATACAGTAAATACGTATGATTTAAATATCGTTGATGAACATTTAGATGTATTAGAACATTCACTTCGTCTATTCATGCATGAGAAAAATGTAATTACATGGGGTGAAGAAGGTGATGGAGCCTTCACGTTAGTAATTATGCCACGTGCAGTTGAAGAAGTATTACAAGAGAAAGTATTCTCGAAGAAAATCCCGTATATCTTCTCATCTGCTACATTATCTAATAACGATTCATTCGCATTTACAGCAAATAGCCTAGGGGTAAAAGATTACTTATCATTCTCAGTTGCCTCACCATTTGATTATGAAGAGCAAATGGCAGTAAACTTACTATCGCATACGAAAGAAAATGAGTGGGAAAGAAAGTGTCAATATACACTTGAAAATATACAGAAAACAAACGGACGTACACTTGTATTATTCCGTACAACGCAAGAACTTGCAGCGTTTAAAGAATATGTAAGTAAAGAACAAATGTCAGTTCCGTTCTTATATGAAGGGGATCAAGAAATTAGTCAGCTCGTTTCTCGTTTCCAAAATGAAGAAGAGACTGTACTTTGTGCCGTTCATTTATGGGAAGGTTTAGATATTCCTGGTTCATCATTATCACATGTTATCATTTGGTCATTACCATTCCCTCCAAACGATCCTGTGTTTGAGGCGAAGCGTAAACATGTAAATGATCCATTCTGGGATGTAGATGTACCGTATATGATTTTACGTCTTCGTCAAGGGATTGGCCGTTTAATTCGTACGAGCGACGATAAAGGTGCTATATCAATCTTCTTATCTGATACAGAAGATGAGAAAGTGATAGAAGCGGTGAAAAACGTACTACCAGTAGAAGGTAAAGAATTATAAGGAGAAAGCTTGGCGCTTGCCAAGCTTTTTTTCTATTATAAAAGGAAATTAGATTTTCATGTCGAATTAAGTTTGAGGTAGAAAAAGGAGGTTTTTATACAATGACAGTAGCTACATATGAAGTAGAAAAACAATTTTTAACATACGTGAAGAAGATACAAAATTACGGAGAAGCATTAAGCTTAATGTTTTGGGACTTGAGAACAGGGGCGCCTAAAAAAGGTGTAGACCAGCGTTCAGAAGTAATTGGCATGCTTTCATCAGAAGTATTTGCCATGTCGACTTCAGATGAGATGGGGAACTATTTAACAGAGCTTGAAGCTTTAATACGTGAAGATAAACTTTCTGAAACGTCGAAGAAAATGGTTGAAGAGTGTCGGAAAGAATATGATAGAAATAAGAAAATTCCACAAGCGGAATACGAAGCGTATGTGAAATTAGAAGCGAAAGCAGAGAGTGTGTGGGAAGAAGCTCGTGAAAAATCTGATTTCGAAATGTTCCGCCCGTACTTAGAAAAAATTGTTGAATTTAAAAAGAAATTTATTACATATTGGGGTTACGAAACATATAAATACAATACATTATTAGACATGTATGAGCCAGGTATTACAGTAGAAGTTTTAGATCACGTATTTGGTCAACTTCGTGAGCGCATCGTGCCGCTTGTAAAAGAAATCTCTGAGTCTAAAAAAGGATTAAAAACAAGTGCTTTATCGGAAAAATTTTCAAAAGAAAAACAAAAGAACTTTACATTAGAACTATTAAAGCAATTGAATTATGACTTTGAAGCAGGCCGTCTTGATGAAACAGTACATCCATTCGAGATTACATTAAATAGAGGGGATGTTCGTATTACGACACGCTATGACGAAAAGGATTTCCGCATGGCTGTGTTTGGAACAATTCATGAATGTGGTCATGCTGTATATGAACAAAATATTGCAGAGAAATTTGAAGGTACACCGTTATGTAGTGGAACATCTATGGGTATTCATGAGTCACAATCGTTATTCTTTGAGAACTTTATCGGCCGTAATAAATCATTCTGGAAGAAAAATTATGATTTATTAAAAGAGTATAGCAATGGTCAATTTGATGATATGTCAGTCGATGAATTTTATGATGCAATTAACGAATCGAAGCCGTCATTCATTCGTATAGAAGCAGATGAGCTTACATACCCGCTTCATGTTATGGTGCGTTATGAATTAGAGAAAGAATTATTTGATGGTACATTACAAGTGAAGGACTTACCAGCAGCTTGGAATGATAAGATGGAAGCATATTTAGGAATTCGTCCGGAAAATGATGCGCAAGGTGTATTGCAAGATGTTCACTGGGCTGGTGGCTCATTTGGATACTTCCCATCTTATGCGCTTGGTTACATGTATGCAGCGCAATTTAAGCAAAGAATGTTAAAAGACATTCCGAACTTTGATGCATTATTAGAAGAAGGAAACGTAACACCAATTCGTGAATGGTTAACAGAACATATTCACCAATATGGTAAAACGAAAAAGCCACTTGAAATTTTAGAAGATGTAACAGGCGAAGGCTTAAATGCAAACTACTTAGCCGATTATTTAGAAACGAAATATAAAGAGATTTATGAGTTGTAAAAAAAGAGCTGCTTAATTGCAGCTCTTTTTATTAAAGGGGATGAGAGAATGGGGTATACATATACAGTAATGAAGCAAGAAGAAGCGGAGGAAATCGCGTATAACTGGCATTATGAAGGGGAATATTCTTTTTACGATATAGAGGCAGATGAAGAAGATTTAGATGAGTTTTTACATGATGAGAGTAGAGGGAATCATACATTTTCTGTGAAGGAAAATGGCATTCTCATTGGTTTTTTTACTGTTTGTAAAATGAATGATAGAACGGTTGAGATAGGACTTGGAATGAGGCCTGATATAACTGGAAATGGATTTGGTTTACAGTTCGTGAATGCTGGACTAGCTTTTAGTGAAGAAAAATACGGGTGCAATTATATAACACTATCAGTAGCGACATTTAATGAGAGAGCGATAAAAGTGTATAAAAGGGTGGGGTTTGAAGCGATTGGAACGTTTATACAGAAAACAAATGGTAGTTATTTTGAGTTTTTGAAAATGAACTATATATGTAAACGTGATTAAGAAACAGAGGATCTTCTGTTTTTTTATTTTGATTTAGAAATATATGATACATATTTTTTTACTTGTTGTAATTGAGGGTTTTGAAATTTTGGTAGAGGGTGTGTATGATAGAAGTTTAGTAGCAAATAGTAGGTTTAGCAAGGAAAGGTAGAGGTAGTATGATTACAATTAAAACGAAAAATGAAATAGATTTGATGCATGAATCTGGAAAATTACTTGCTTCATGTCATAAAGAAATTGCGAAAATGATAAAGCCAGGTATAACGACACAAGAGATTGATACGTTTGTTGAAATGTATTTAAAAAAGCATGGTGCCACATCTGAACAGAAAGGTTACAACGGGTATCCATATGCGATATGTGCATCTGTAAACGATGAAATGTGTCATGCGTTTCCGGCCGATGTTCCTTTAACTGAGGGTAATATTGTAACAATTGACACGGTAGTAAACTTAAATGGGGGGCTTTCAGATTCTGCTTGGACGTATAGAGTTGGAAAAGTTTCTGATGAAGCAGAAAAGTTGTTGTTAGTAGCTGAGAATGCTTTGTATAAAGGGATTGATCAGGCGGTAATTGGTAATCATGTAGGAGACATTGGCTATGCAATTGAAAGTTATGTAACAAATGAAGGTTTTTCTGTCGCAAGAGACTTTACGGGACATGGGATTGGTAAAGAGATTCATGAAGAACCAGCAATTTTTCATTTTGGGAAACAAGGACAAGGACCTCAGTTACAAGAAGGAATGGTAATTACAATTGAACCGATTGTAAATATAGGTATGCGATATTCTAAAGTAGATTTAAATGGGTGGACTGCACGAACGATGGACGGGAAATTATCAGCTCAATATGAGCATACAATTGCGATTACAAAAGATGGGCCAATCATTTTAACGAAGGTGTAATTGGGAATGAAAGAGTTTGCAAAACTCGAACAAAGATAGTGGTTTTTAAAAATTTGTACGTGTTTTTTTGATAAATGCTTTTCAAAGCATAAAAAGTACGTTATAATCCTTCTATAAAATAAATAGTTAGCTACACTCATATAATCGCGGGGATATGGCCTGCAAGTTTCTACCGAAGTACCGTAAATACTTTGACTATGAGTGAGGACGAATATAATTGCTTGTTTAGCATTCTTTTTTTGCGAAACTCCAAAAGCGCGTCTCTCACTTGTAACGAGTGGTGGCGGCTTTTGGAGTTTTTTTATTGCATAAGAGGGGGAACAAACATGAAAGTATTACAAGAAAAGATTTTGAACGAAGGAAAGGTTTTATCTGGTGACGTATTAAAGGTAGATGCTTTTTTAAATCATCAAATTGATCCAGTACTTATGCAAGAAATCGGAAAAGAATTTGCTAAACGTTTTAAAGAAGAGAACATTACAAAAATCGTGACGATTGAATCTTCAGGCATTGCACCAGCAGTTATGGCTGCATTAGAGCTTGGTGTAAAAGTAATTTTTGCACGAAAACGTAAATCGTTAACGTTACAAGATAATATGTACGTTGCAAACGTATATTCATTTACAAAACAAGAAACAAATGAAATTTCATTATCTCGAAATCATATCGATGAAAATGATCGTGTATTAATCATCGATGACTTTTTAGCAAATGGTCAGGCTGCTTTAGGTTTAATGAGTTTAGTAGAGCAAGCCGGAGCGAGTATTGCAGGAATTGGAATTGTTATTGAAAAAGCATTTCAAGATGGAGGAAAGAAGCTTCGTGAACAAGGCGTTCGTGTTGAATCACTAGCAGAAATTGCATCACTTGATAACGGCACAGTTACATTTGTACAGCAAGAAACTGCGGAGGTGAAATAAACGATGAAGCAGCATCCATTTAAAATTGCATCGCTTGGTATGCAGCATATGCTTGCAATGTATGCTGGAGCAATTATCGTTCCGCTTATTGTGGGCGGTGGACTTGGTTTAAATCAAAAAGAGTTAACATATTTAGTCTCAATTGATTTATTAATGTGCGGCGTTGCGACAATTTTACAAGCATTATCAAATCGCTTTTTCGGTATAGGACTTCCCGTTGTACTTGGTTGTACATTTACAGCCGTTGGACCGATGATTGCGATTGGAAAACAATACGGTGTGTCTTCAATTTATGGAGCAATTATTGCAGCTGGGTTATTCGTTGTTATTTTTGCGAAATTATTTGGAAAACTTGTAAAACTATTTCCACCTGTTGTAACAGGATCTGTCGTTACAGTAATTGGAGTTACACTTGTTCCAGCTGCTATTAATGATATGGCTGGCGGAGTAGGAAGCAAAGATTTCGGAAGTCTTGAAAACTTAGCGTTAGCATTTGGAGTGTTATTATTTATCATCATTATGTATCGTTTCTTTGATGGATTTATCCGTTCCATTTCTATTCTATTAGGTTTGTTGTTCGGTACTATCGTTGCAGCGTTTATGGGGAAAGTAAGCTTGCAAGCAGTTGGAGAAGCAGATTGGTTCCATGGTATTCAGCCATTTTACTTCGGTACACCAACATTTGAATTGACGCCAATTATTACGATGATTTTAGTTGCTTGCGTAGGGATTGTAGAAGCAACGGGTGTATACTTTGCATTATCTGATATTTGCAATAAAAAAATCGGTGAAAAAGAATTAACAAAAGGCTATCGCGCAGAAGGATTAGCGATGGTGTTAGGTGGCATTTTCAACGCGTTCCCATATACAACATACTCTCAAAACGTAGGACTTGTTCAATTAACTGGAGTAAGAAATCGCGTTATTATTTATACTTGCGGTGGTATGTTAATCGTTCTTGGATTTATTCCAAAAATTGCAGCTATTACAACAATCATTCCGAAATCAGTACTGGGCGGTGCGATGTTAGCAATGTTCGGTATGGTAATGGCATATGGTATTAAAATGTTAAGTAGCGTTGATTTTGGTAAACAAGAAAACTTATTAATCGTTGCATGTTCTGTCGGAATTGGGCTTGGCGTAACAGTCGTTCCTACATTATTTTCACAACTTCCAGAAAGCATTCGTATTTTAACAGATAACGGAATTGTACTTGGAAGTGCGTCAGCAGTACTTTTAAATATCGTATTTAATATGGTGCCACAGCGCAAAGTGAAAGTAGAAGAAGAGCCAGTATCTATACAAAGTGCAGTAAGAGAAGCGTGAAAAAGCAAGGTCTCGTTATGAGACCTTGCTTTTCTTTTTAAGTGGCATTATTTTCCCGTACGTACCAAGACGCCAAATGTACTCAAGTGGCCCGTATTGGTAATGTGAAAGCCACCAGCGGCTAATAAAGATTTGTAACGTGTAGAAACTAATGCAGAATATTGGTCCAACCCATAATGGAGCAGGATAATAATTTTTAAGGAATAGACCAAATACAAGTAATGTAACAATTGTATGCGAGATGTAATTTGTTAATGCCATTCGTCCAACGTATTGGAATGGACGTAATAACGTTTGCCATTTTTCTTTTTGTAATAAACGCATTAGCGTGAAAATGTAGAATATGAATAACGTTTTTCCGCTAAACATTGTAAAGACCTGCATATAAATTGGTTCATAAAATGGTTTTGATAAGAAGTAACGGACCATGAAGAACCACATTGGTAATGTTAAAAGGAACATAATAATTTGCCATTTTTTAAGTTTTAGATCTAACTCTTTCGTGCGGCGGAAAATATCCTTTTTGCCGGCGTATAAACCAAGCAAAAATAGCCCAACTGTTTCTGGAAGCATAAGTAAATTTAATCCAATTCCATCAGCGTAAAATGCATGGAAACGATTTTGTATTTGTGACAGCCAATCTTCTAATGGCATGATAGGTAAGGAAAAACCTAGCTCTTCCTTTGGTACCAATGCAACTGTAATACCAGCCATTAGCATAATGAATTGAAAAATACTCAATAAAACGATAGCCCATATTAAAATAGTCCGAGGTTCTCTCTTATAAAATAAAAATAAGAAAAATCCAGCAATCGCATAAGTATGTAAAATGTCTCCGTCCCATAAAAGAACGTAATGTAAGAAACCGAATAATAATAAAATAAGTAAGCGGCGAACAAATAAAATTTTCGGATGATCTGTTTTCGCTTCAGCACGACTCATAAAAATATAAAAACCTAATCCGAATAAAAACGAAAAAATTGTATAAAATTTCGTTTGAATAAACATATCGTAAAATAGGCGAATGTAGCTGTCTATCCCTTCATAAATTCCTGAAACATCACGTGAGTCAACTCCGGCGATAACAGGCCAATTCACAAGAAAAATACCTAGTACAGCTATTCCTCTAATAATGTCAATGGAGTGTATCCTCTCGCCTTGTGTGAGATTTTGTGTCATTTTTTTTCCTCCTTGTTAAGTAATTCCCTTTTATTGTACAAAATGTAAGATGGAGGGGATAGGGGATATTTCCATTTTTTTAAACTGTTAAGTTATGTAGGATGAGATATAATAAGAGTGCACAACAAGTTTTAACCTTTTTCAAAACAGGCAGTAAAGCTCCTTCTTATAAGGGGCTTTCTTTATGAAAAGTGTTGATAATGATTCTCTTTAATGATAAAATGTATTTAAAAGTGATAATCATTATCAAAAAAGGTTGGTGCATCAGTATGGTATATGCATTAGTAGCAGGTACAGTCGCTGTATATGCAGTTATTGCGAAGTATGTTTTAAATGGAGTAGGAACAGCAAAATGAGTGATATGACATAAAATCCCTTTCATTTGTAAAAAGAATGAAAGGGATTTTTTATTTTTAATGAGAATATGCTGAAAATTTAGTATGATAGTAAAGTGAAACTGTAATCAATGGGTAGGTGTAACTCTCACTGGTTATGAGCTCGCAATTAGCGGGAAAAAGTATATACATCTTGGATAAAGGGGAACAAGGGGATGACAAACATAGTACAGACAAACGGTATGAAAAAACTTGTTTGTTTTTATGAAGAGTGGCAAAAACACGGCGATGCAGAGAATAGTTTAAAGTTGTTTGAGGTGATTCAAAAATATAAACAAGAACAGCTTATGATAGCGTTCTGTGGTCACTTCTCTGCAGGGAAATCAACGATGATGAATCATCTATATAAAGCGCAGCTGTTACCAACAAGTCCAATTCCGACAAGCGCTAACGTTGTCAAAATTGAAAAAGGAATGGATCGTGTTGTTGTAACGGTTAAATCTGGAGAACAGTACGAGTATGACGGTGCATATTCAGCTGAAGAATTAAAACAAATTTGTAAAGATGGTGATGAGGTAATTGGTGTTCACATTTATCGGAATGATGCGCCAATTCCTGAAGGTGTTATGTTAGTAGATACACCAGGGATTGACTCAACAGATGATGCCCATCAATTAGCGACAGAATCAACGCTACATCTAGCAGACGTAATTTTTTATATGATGGATTATAATCACGTCCAATCGGAAGTGAATTTGCAATTTGTTAAAGAATTGAAACAACGTAATAAAACGGTTTATCTCGTTGTCAATCAAATAGATAAACATAAAGAAAATGAATTGTCGTTTGAGAATTATAAAGATAGTGTAAAGCAATCGTTCTCTAACTGGGATATTGAAGTAGATGGAGTATATTATACGTCATTACGAATGATGAACCATCCACATAATGAAATTGGAAGCTTAGAAACGTTAATTACATCTATCATGAAAGAAAAAGAGCGGTATGTAAGAGAGGGAATGGAGAGAGAAACAGAATATTTAATGGGGGAACATTTCTCGTTTATTCTTTCTGAAAATGAAAAAGCTCTTTTGAAATATGAGAAAGAGTTAGCATCACCGCTTTCTATTTCAGAGATAGTTGAAAAGAAAGCGGAGCTAATGGAAACGAAACGTCGCGAGGCTAGTAAAGAGTCTCATGTGAGAAATGAATTTATAAAAGGCCTACAAGCTATATTAGATAACGCGTATTTAATGCCATTTGAAATGAGAGAATTGGCAAATGCGTACTTAGAAACGAAATTAACAAAGTTTAAAGTCGGTTTGCTATTTGCGAAAGGAAAGACGGAGCAAGAAAAACAAAGGCGTGTAGAGGCGTTTTATTCTGCCCTTCAAAAGACTGTTGAAACGCAGCTTGATTTTCATGTGAAGGAATTTATTGTAGCCTTCTTAAAAGAAGAAGGATTGTTCACGGAGGAAATTGGGAAAGACATATATGGGTTAGAAATTGCTTTCGGACCAGAAATGTTGGCTGAGGTAATTAAACAAGGCGCAGGTTTCACAGGTGATTACTTACTTCTTTATACAGCGGATGTAGCGAATGAACTAAAGAAGCGTTATTTTATAAAAGCACAGCAAATTTTTGATAAAAGTGCGGTCGTTTTAAAGCAAAAGGTGAGGGAAGCAGTTGCTCGTATTGAAGAAGAGATTGAAACATATACGATGTTGCAAACGGCGAAAGAAACACAATTACAATACAATAACAATTTGGCGGCATATGAAGACTATTTACGAAATGTTTGGCACGATCATGTTGCTACGCCTGAAGGTTTGCAAATAGATGAGATATTGCAAAGGGAAAAGCAAATTGTTAGTGAGAAATTTACACTACAAGAGCAGGAAATCGTAAACGATAACGTAGCGATTCATGAAGAAGAGCTGAAAGGAACGGCGGCTTTAAATATTCAGCGGATATTAGAGAAAGTGAAAAAAGCTGAAACGATATTAGAGCCATTGCCAGCGCTGAAACATGTACAGCAAGAGGTAATAGAGAAAAGAAGACGTGTAGAAACAAAACAATTTACAGTAGCGTTATTCGGGGCATTTAGTGCTGGAAAATCATCATTTGCCAATGCCTTACTCGGTGAGAAAGTACTTCCTGTATCACCAAACCCGACGACGGCAACGATTAATCAAATTTTGCCGGTTACAGAGGAAAAACCACATGGAACAGTAATTGTTCAGTTTAAATCAAAGCAAGCGTTATTAGAAGATATGAAAGCTGTTTATAAGCTGTTTCATTATGAGATTGCTACGTTAGATGAAGCGTTAGCACAAATTGATAACGTTATGAAATATCCTTCACCAACTGGGAAGCAAAAAACAACATTTAGCTTTTTACGAGCGGTACAAAAAGGGTATGATGCAGTTTCTACTTATTTAGGAGAACAAGTACAAGTTACATTAGAAGAGTTCTCTGATTATGTAGCGAATGAAGAGAAATCATGCTTCGTTGAGTATATGGAACTTTATTATGATTGTGCTTTAACAAGGCAGGGAGTAGCGCTTGTAGACACACCTGGAGCGGATTCTATCAATGCTCGCCATACGGATGTTGCATTCCAGTATATTAAAAACGCAGATGCTATTTTATTTGTAACATATTATAACCATGTATTCTCTCGTGCTGACCGTGAATTTTTAATTCAGCTTGGTCGTGTAAAGGATACTTTTGCCCTTGATAAAATGTTCTTCTTAATTAATGCGGCGGATTTAGCAGAGTCTGAAGAAGAACTTGAAATGGTAAAAGGTTATATCGCAGATCAGCTACTACAATACGGTATTAGAAATCCGCGTTTATTTGCAATTTCAAGTTTATGTGCGCTTGAAGAGAAACAAGGAAAGAATGTTGAAAAAGAGAAGTATGGTATTTTACAAAACTCTGGGATTACTAAGTTTGAGGAATCATTTACGTCCTTTATGATGAGAGATTTAATGCTTGTTTCTGTGCATGCTCTATATGGTGCGTTGCAAGGGGCAGATCAGCTTTTAGTAAACATGATAAAGGGTGCAAAGCAGGGGAATGAAGAGAAAGAGAAGCAAACGAAAAAATATGAAGCAGAGCGTGATCAACTACTTCATATCATTTCTTCATATAGTGTACTTGCTGAAGAACAGGCGATGCAAAATGAAGTGAAAGAGTTGCTTTATTACGTGCAACAGCGTCTATTCCTCCGCTATAATGATGTGTTTACTGAATTTATTAATCCGGCATCACTTCGAACGGATGGAAATGTGAAAACACAATTGCAACAGTGTGTTATGGAATTAGTAGCATTTATTCAGCATGATTTATTACAAGAAATGCGTGCGACATCATTACGCCTTGAAAAATGGATAGACGAAGCGATGAAGCGTGCAAAGGATGAAATTGTAGTGAACTGTAAAGTAGAAAATGAATCAATTTCTATGAATGGAACAGTGGAGTATGAATACAAAGATATTACACATAAAGAACCGTTCCCTTCAGTTGAAATAAAAGATTTCAAAAAAGCACTGGCACATTTTAAAAATGAGAAAAGCTTTTTTGAAAAGAATGACAAGGCTTTTATGCAAGAAGACGCTAAATCTGTATTAGAACCGCTCGTATCAAACTATGTAGCTGATGAAAAACATTTATTTGTTCATCATTATAAGCAAGAGTGGGATATGAAGTGGAATTTATTCGAAAAAGTGATGCAGCAAGATGTGATGAACTATTATGAAAGTATATTGTTTGCATTGGCTGAAACGATCGATGTATCTCTATATGAACAAAGTAAAGAACAATTGCAAAAGCAGTTAGTAGAGATTGAAAAAGAAATTTATGTTATATAGTCGTTATGAGAAAAAGATTCGTTCAATTTTCTTTTGAAGTACAGTATCTAAAGATTTTACAAATCCAGCAAATTCATCGGTAGAAATCATATGAGTAAGAACGAGTCGTCTGCCATCTGGTGTTTCACCGCATAAGACGAATGAAGAAAATTCATATGTTTTGTTTTCAACTACTAATTTTGGATAGGAATACGTGTCGCTTTTCTTCTTCTTTCCATCAATAGAGATGACGTTGCATTTTTTCTCATTGTTGTCCATGGTGAATCCCTCCTTTCTATTATTTATGGTAGACAAGGAGGGTTTAGAACAATAGAGAAGGGGGAATTTTTTATGTCTGTTGTAATAGAACGTATTCCAAAAGAGGCTATACCGAAGGCTTTATTGTTACTTGCTGATCCAAGTGAACGGCAAATAGCTACGTATGTACAAAGAGGATTAACATACGTAGCTAAGCAGGGGGGGAGCGTTATCGGTGTATATGTTCTTTTGGAAACAAGGCCAAAGACGATGGAAATCATGAATATTGCGGTTGCAGAGCATTTGCAAGGAAAAGGGATTGGGAAGAAGCTATTAAGGCATGCTGTAGAAACTGCTAAAGGATATGGTATGTCAAAACTTGAAGTTGGTACAGGCAATTCTAGTGTTTCACAACTTGCTTTATATCAAAAATGTGGATTTCGTATTTTTTCTATTGATTTTGATTACTTTTCGAAGCATTATGAAGAAGAGATTATTGAAAATGGGATTGTATGTCGTGATATGATCCGGCTTGCAATGGAATTGAATAAAAACGTATAACTATTTAGGGGGAAGAGAAGATGGAAGTACATAAAGCAATTACAGCACATTCTCGTAAACAAAATGAAAGTGTAAAAGCATGTTTACAATTAGATGCACAGCGTGAAGCAGCTATTGAAGCTGCCGTATCTCTTGCGTCAAATGGGAAAGAATTTTCGGTTGATGTCATTAATGTTGTAACGAAGCAGATTAATGATCTTGCAAAAAATGGTGTTACCTTGCAGCGTAAATATGTTACAGAAGAAATGGTTATGGAGTATGTAAGTCGTTTGAAAGAGAAAGAAGGTCGTTAAAGATGATAGTTACAGTCGAATGGTTACGTGAGCATATAGAAGATGAGAATGTCCGTATAATCGATTGTCGTTTTGATTTAGCGAATCCTAATTGGGGTAGAGAAAAGTATGAAGAAGGACATATTCCTCATGCGTTATATTTTGATTTGAATTTAGATTTATCAAGTCCTATAGCAGAACATGGTGGCCGCCATCCTTTACCAAATATTGAGGAGTTTGCAGACAAGCTTTCGAAGGCTGGTATTGATGAACATACGACAGTAATTGCGTATGACAGTCAAGCCGGTGCAAATGCTGCTCGTTTATGGTGGTTATGTAACTATGTAGGACATGAGAAAGTATATATATTAGATGGTGGTTTCCAGGCTTGGAAAGAGAATGGACTACCGACAACAGCGGAAATTCCTGTTGCTATACGAAAAACATTCAAAGCTAATATACAAGATCATATGCTTGTAACGATGGAAACGGTCAGAGAGAATATCCGTGCAGGTGCGGATGTTACATTAATTGATTCAAGAGAGCCCAAACGTTATGCTGGTGTAGAGGAACTTGTCGATCATAAAGCAGGACATATTCCAACAGCGGTAAACCATTTTTGGAAGGATGGAATGTTGCAATCAGGACAATTTAAGAATAAAGCTGGGCAACAAGAACGATTCCAAAATCTGTCGAAAGATAAGGAAACCATTGTATATTGTGGTTCTGGTGTTACGGCATGTCCAAATATCGTCGCATTAAAATTGGCTGGATTCCAAAATGTTAAATTGTATGCAGGTAGCTGGAGTGATTGGATCTCTTATCCAGAAAATCAAATTGCAAAAGAAGAAGATTAATCACTTGCATGCAAAAATAATTTGTATTAAAATAAGGTCACAAGCAAGAGATTGCTCGAAAAACTTTGTATTTTACACATTGGAAACAATGTGATAATATAACGACAAGTAAATAATACATCCTGCGGTGTGCGTAACTTATTTATGTCTAAAACCGATGTTAGTTATACGGAAGCTCAATATTTAGCGACCATCATCAAGCCTTCCTTGTGGAGGAAGATGTACGGTAACTGTGAGGGCATCCACCTGCGAGTAGCGGGTTTTTGGACATTTACGAGGAGCGGCACGTGCGGGGGTCTTATTTCAACTAACCTTATATAAAATTCCTACGGTGTACGTAGCTTATGCATGTCTTAAACCAATAAGTTTAATATGGAAGTTCAATATTTAAATGTAGCTAACATGCCATCTTTTTAAGAAGGAAGTTACAAACATTTGTGAGGGCATCCACCTGTGAGAGCAGGTTTATGGACATCTAGAGAGAACGGCATATGTGGGGCTATATAAAAACCTTACGTTTTATACGTAAGGTTTTTTTGTTGCATAGATATATTAATATTATCTTGATTCACCTGTGAAGTTTCCGTAATAAATGTAGCACTTTCTGTCTTCATCAATCTCTCTTGAATCCAAGGAGAATTCCATAGAAATGCCGTCTCGCTGAATATATATAATATCTGAATGAAGAGATGGTAAAATTTCTTCGTAGTTCCATACATCTTGACTATCTACTAAGCTTGAACTTGTTTCACTTAGTTCTCTAATTTCAAAACCGATGTGGGAGTATGTAGGGTCTGAAGGGTCATTGGCGAAAACTTCTTTTTGAATATAAATAACTGCTGTTCCGTCTGGGTCAACCGAAGTTGCAGTAACAACATAAGTATTTTTCTCTTTAATAAAATATTCACAAGTCATGCGTGCGATAATTTCAGAATTAGAAATATTGGCGTAGTTCCATAAAGCAGGATACCCTTTCGTTTCATCATTAAGTCGATATTCTAAGCGCATTTTATACCTCTTCTTCCTTTTTCTTCTACTTTATCATGCCATCCTATATAATAGGAATAGAATTTAAAAAGGGGAGTGCGAAGGTGACAAAAACGAAATGGCTAGTAGGTGGTGTCGTAACGTCTTTAATGACTGGCACTTTATTTGGTTGCGCACAAGATCTTCCCCCAAAACCGAATGATAATAGTTGTTCTGATTGGGATTGGGATGATGAACTTGGGGTATGGCAGTGTGATGATAGTAGTTCAGGTTATCGTGGGCATTATTTCTATGGTGGGCGATACTATCAAAATAAATCCACTTTTAAAAATTCATCGGCGTTTAAATCGTATCAATCGTCTACTGAATTTAAAGGTGGAATTGGAAGCGGTTCAAAGGGAGGATTTGGGGGCTAAAATATGTCGCAATACATAAGGGATCGAAAAGAATTTTATTTAAAATATCCGAATTTTTGGTCGGATTTATATGAATGTGAGTATAGTTTGTTTCATGTTTTTTCTATAACAAATCAGACTTTGGACCAATTACACTTAGCGACTGAACGAATGGGCAAAATATTTTTTAAGACTGCTAGACTGCTGCGTAATCTAAGTGACGAACAGCTTCTAGATCTTGGCTTTCCATCCCCGAGTTTATCATTCATTAGAATGAAAGGGCTTTATCCTGAATCTGTAATTTCGCGATTTGATTTTGCTGTAACAGAGGATAACAAAATCAAAATGCTTGAGTTTAATAGTGATACACCAACTTTTATTGTGGAATGTTTTCAAATGAATGGGAAAGTATGTGAAAATCTAGGCTATGATGATCCAAACTCGGATCAAGAACGATTGCTATCTTCTGGTCTAACGAAAGCAGTAATGGAAGCGACAAAGGGATTAGATAATCCAAATGTTGTTTTTACAGCACATCATGAACATATCGAGGATTGGAATACCACTATGTATTTAAGTCAGCTATGCCATGTTGAAAATAAAGTAGTGCCAATGTCAGAACTTAGAATTACAAAAGATGCTCTAGTTGATAAAGATGGGGCGAAGATTGATGTTTTATATCGCCAAACATATCCGATAGAAGATTTAATTGAGGATCAAGATCCTGAAACAGGAGATTTGGTAGGTGTGGAACTGCTGCAACTTGTAAAAGCCGGAAAGCTTTTTATAATAAATCCTTTGTCAGCATTTTTACTTCAGCCAAAATCAATTCAGTGTCTTATTTGGGGGTTAGCAGAAGAAGAGGTCTTTTATACAAACGAGGAACAACAGTGGATTAAAGAATATATGTTACCTACATATTTAGAACCAGATTTATTTTTAGGAAAAGGTTCTTTCGTTCAAAAACCTTCATTTGGTAGAGAAGGAGATACAATTACGATTCGCGATAAGGATGAAAATATTATGCTTCAAAATGCACATCAAACGTATAAAACTGCACTGCCGATATTTCAAAAGTATACAGAACTGCCAGTCGTATCCTTGGAAACAGAAAAAGGGATGGAGAAACTGTCCTATGTGTTTGGTTCTTTTTTAATTGCTGGAAAAGCGAGTAGTATCGGTATTCGCGCGGGAGAAAAGATTACAGGAAATGAATCGTACTATTTACCGGTAGGTATAAAAAGGAGGGGGAAAAATGATTAATTTTTTATTATATTTAGCAGTAACACTTGGACTTTTATGTATTGGTCTGTTCTTGATGGAAGTGACAACGAAAGTTAAGGAATTTAAGTTAATGGCTCAAGGTAATAAGGCGGTAAGCTATGTGCTTGGAGGGCGATTACTTGGGTTAGCTATCGTTTTATATTCGACAGCAGCTAATTCAATTTCACTTCTTGATATGATTTCGTGGGGAGCAGTTGGGATTTTGGCTCAAATTATCGTCTTTTATTTAGCTGAGTGGCTTACACCACGCTTTAATATAAACAAAAGTCTCGAAGAAGATAATCAAGCAGTCGGTCTTTTTCTTATGTTTTTATCGCTTTCAATTGGGATTGTAATCGCTGGTTGTATAACTTATTAAAAACTTTACGTTTAAACGTAAAGTTTTTTATTTTATCCCGCTATTTGCCGGGCAGCCCGATTGGTGAGGGCTAATAATCAGTGGCGGATGAACAAAACCCCCACTGATTAAAGTTTCACTTTATATACGTTAGTTTGCCATACCATTTGAAAAAATTGTAGGCTACGGTTGACATCTATTTTAAATAAGAGTAACATTTTCAATGTAATGAAAATAAGTCTCTGTTAGGTGAGGCTCCTGTATAGAGAAA
>NZ_JBEUTW010000138.1:0-8324 GCF_040492675.1 Bacillus sp. AP50 | reverse complement strand
GCGCATAATGGTACATTGGAATATAAGAGTGAAAGTGGAAAAGGCACTGAAGCAATTATTATATTACCAGCTGTACAAAATAAGGAATAAAAGTTACCGATGAAAGGTAACTTTTTATTTTATATTGTTTATTCATTTGTTTTTTCTTGTTTTACTCGGCTAAATAAACTTTTAAATGATTGAAAGAAGCTTTGCTCTTTTGAGGCAGCAACCATTCTTTTTGTTTCTTGAATTTCTCGAATAACTTGCATAAGCTGTGCATCACGGTTACTGTCTTTGTTATAAATTTGACTAACAAGTTTATTCATTTTTTCTTCCTGTTTGGATTCTCGTTTATACATATGATTCATTAATAAGTCCATCTTTTCTTTTTGCAGTGCATCTGTTTGAGCGGCGTGATCGACTAACTCTTGAAGCATTTTTTCTTGAGAGCCTTCTTTTACATAAACTTGTTGCATCAATTCGTCTAGTTTCTCATCCTTTAAACGATTTTGTGTAATTAGAGTAGAATTTTGATGAATAATTGCTTCATTTAATTGAGCTAGCATTTCAAGTTTTAACATGAACTCCTCAAAGTTACGCCCATCTTCTTTTTCTTTCGTTTGTATCTCTTGCTTATCTTGTATAACTGGTACAGGTGGGGCCTCTTTTTCTTTTAAAATAATCGGTATCGTTTCTGAAATATCTTCTTGTAATGTAGCAGCTCTTTCGTGTATAGATTTCAATAGTTTTAAATCATCAAGTTTATAAATACGAGCATCAGCTGTTTTGGAAATCATATAACCATGTTCCTCTAACAGCTGACTATATTTGCGAACTATATGTTTTGGGATGCCTGTTTTATTCGTGACATCTTTCGTTTTATAGGTAGCTTCCATCATATTTCCTCCCCAAAAAGTATCGTATATATCATTTCAATCTTTTATGAGGACTTCCTTTGAAAAAGAATGTCGGAAGGCTATTAGTTTTCTACAGCATTAGTGAAAAAATGAAAATTTTTGGCGGAATGGCAAGGAATAACTAAAATAATGTCTGAAAACATATACAGGAGAAGTTTGTTATAATAACGGAGGAAAAGAAACTGGTAGAAACATGGAGGTATACATGAAGCAATTAAAAGGTATTATCATTTCAATTATCGCAATTCTGTCTATTTTAGTAGCAGTTTATGAAGTACTTGTGCCAGAGGAAACAAGTGTAAAGAAAACGAATACGTATGATCAAGTGTTAGAATTTCCGAAAGAACGTTATCCAGAGACAGGAAAACATATTACGGATGCTATAAAAGAAGGGCATTCAGAAGTTTGTACAATCGATCGTGGTGGTGCTGCAGATAGAAGGAAATTGTCGTTAGCACCATATCCATCAAAAAAAGGGTATGATCGTGATGAATGGCCAATGGCGATGTGCAAGGAAGGCGGAAAAGGAGCACATATTGAATATATAAGTCCGGCGGATAACCGTGGAGCAGGCTCTTGGGTAGGGAATAAGTTAGATAAATACCCAGATGGTACGCGAGTAAAATTTGAAGTGAAGTAGTAGTTGTATATTTCATAATGAAGGAGAAGGGGAACTATGGAGTTAACGATTTCTTATTCGCAATTAATGTTGATGAACTATGACGGTGAGCAGCCTTATGTAGATTGGACTGATGAAGATTTTGAAAGAGGTTATGCTAAGGCAGATGGAACTGTTATTTTTGAAGCACTTTCTGATTATACTTGTGAAGTGAAAGTGACCCCAGGGAAACATATTGAAAAAGAAGAAGTAGTTAGAACGATTACGGTTCCTTTTACAGTTGAAAATGAAAGTATCGTTATAACGAGTATTCTTTCTAATAAATTTCAAATACCTATTCCAAATGGTGAGTATACAGTTGTATTACAAGCAATTCCTCTTGAAGAGCCAACGGATGATGAATTATATAAAATACAATATGAATTCTTTTTTGAAAGTAAAGAATAAAAAATGGGTTATCCTGAGAAAAGGATAACCCATTTTTGTTATGCGTTTGTTTTTAAAAGGGAACGAGCATCTTTCGCTGCTTGCACCATATGTTCTAAAGCTGGAATAACTTCTTCTGTTCTTCTCGTTTTTAAACCACAATCGGGATTAATCCAGAAATATTTAGGATCACATACTTCTAAAGATTGTTCTACGATTTTATACATTTCATCTTTACTCGGTACACGTGGGCTATGAATATCATATACACCTAGGCCAATGCCTTTTTCATATGTTGTATGTTTTAATGTATCAATAAATTCTCCGTGACTTCTTGATGTTTCGATAGAAATTACATCTGCATCTAATGCGCGAATCGCGTCAACAATATCTTCGAAGTTACTGTAACACATATGAGTATGAATTTGTGTTTCATTTGCTACAGAAGAAGTTGCTAAAAGGAAGGATTGTACTGCCCATGTAATATAAGCATCCCAATCTTTTTCTTTTAGTGGCATTCCTTCACGAAGTGCGGGCTCATCGACTTGGATTACTCTAATTCCAGAAGATTCAAGTAGTTCAATTTCGTGACGAAGAGCTAGTGCAATTTGATACGAAACTTCTTTTCTTGGAATATCATTTCGAACGAAGGACCAATTTAAAATTGTAACAGGTCCGGTTAACATTCCTTTTACAACTTTCTCTGTTAAGCTTTGTGCATAAACTGTTTCCTTAATAGTCATGCCGTTAATAAAGGCTACATCACCATAAATAACAGGTGGTTTTACGCAGCGGGAACCGTAAGATTGTACCCAACCGTTTTTAGTGAATGAGAAACCAGCAAGGCGCTCACCAAAATATTCAACCATGTCAGTTCTTTCAAATTCACCATGTACAAGTACATCAAGCCCAATTTCTTCTTGGTAACGAATCCATTTTTCTGTCTCTTTTTCAATAAATTGTTCATATTGTTCATTTGAGATAACACCGTTACGCCATTCTTTTCGCGTTTGACGAACTTCAGTTGTTTGCGGGAAGCTACCAATAGTCGTTGTTGGTAATAGCGGTAACTTCAGGGCAACTTGTTGTAATTCGTATCGTTTTTCAAATGGAAGAGGACGTGAAAAATCTTCTTCTTTTAGTGCTGTTCGTGCTGCTTTGACATCTTCTCGGTTACGTGCAGCAGATGAACGAATTGTATGATGTACGTTTCGATATGTTTCCAGCTCATTACTAATGCTTTCTGTACCTTGAGTGAGAGCGGAATGAATAAGAACTAACTCTTCTAATTTTTGATTTGCAAATGCTAACGCATCAAACAGCTCAGTCGATAAGTGAGTTTCTTCTGTTTTATCGATTGGTGTATGCAATAAGCTACAAGAAGGCTGAACGATGATATCTTTCGTTTGGACTTGTTTTTGTAACGTTGTAAATAACTCAAGAACTTCATCAAGGTCAGCTCTCCAAATGTTACGGCCATCTATACAACCGACAGCTAAAGTTTTATCAGCTGGGAATCCATATTTTGAAATAGCATTTAGATTACCTTCTTTACCATGAATGAAATCTAATCCAATACCGGATACCGGGAATGTAATAATTTCTTCATAGTTTTCTTCTACGCTATCAAAATATGTTTGTAAAAGAAGAGTCGCATTTGGAACTTCTTTACGAATAGCTTCATAAATTTCTTTTGCTTGTTGAACTTCTTCTTTCGTTAAAGAAGCGAAAATCGGTTCATCAACTTGAATGGCTTGTGCCCCAGCTGCATGTAGTTCTGAAAGCAGTTGTACGTAAGGTGCAACTAACTGTTTTAAAATGTTAGGAAATTGTTCTTGTATATAGCCTTTAGCTAATTTTAAGAAAGTATATGGTCCTAAAATAACAGGCTTTCCATCTACTCCTAATTCTTGTTTTGCCTCTTCGTATAAGCGAAGTGGACGATTATCTTTTAAAGAGATTTGTAATCCCTCTTCATATTCAGGAACGATATAGTGATAGTTTGTGTTAAACCATTTTGTCATTTCGGAAGCTACGTGATCTTTAGAGCCACGCGCCATTGCGAAATATACATCAAGGTAAGATGTAAACTCAGAAAAACGTGATGGAATAAATCCTAGCATATAGGCAGTATCCAAAACGTGATCATAATATGTAAAGTCGCCAATTGGAATGAGTTCAATCCCTTTTTCTTGCTGTACTTTTACGTGTTGAAGGCGAATTTCTTTCATTGTTGTTAAAAATTGTTCTTCATCGATTTTATTGGACCAAAAAGCTTCCAATGTTTTTTTCCACTCTCGTTGTAGTCCGATACGTGGATAACCTAAGTTACTTGTTTGAATTGCCATTTTAAATTCCTCCCTAATTGAAAGTAAGCATTTCCGTTTACTAGGAAATACCTATAACAAAAAGTACAAAGACATAGAAAATAAGCCTTCCTTTTTGTTTTAACACCTCATCATCATCCGTGAATCTATCAGTGTTGTTAAAACAGGCAGGTCTCCTGACTTATGCTTCATATAATTTCTTTCACCTTCCCGTTTTCACAGTGGCACCAAAAAGAAATCTCAGCATTTACAGTGGCGGGACCGTGTTGGAGTTTCACCAAGCTTCCCTTTTAAACACGAAACGAAACTTTCGTGTACCTATTTTCCTGTTGAAAGGAATTTAACAAGCGATATGATATTGAAACAAATTCTAACACAATTTTTGGAATTTTGTCTACTGTTTTGAAATAAGAAAATTCAAAAGTTTTTATTTCTTATTATTATGACTTTTCATCCTGGATTAACTAATAATATTACAGTATAAAAAGAGAAATTGAGCTATGAAAGAAGTAGGGATGTCTTCTTTCATAGCTCAATTTTCATCTATAGCAACTTCTGAAAGTCGGCCTGCTATAGCATCTTTAAGGAGGGTGTTTAGCCATTGTAATTCAACTGTAATATGCTCAATTACACTTTGCAAAATATATAGTTGTGCACGTGGAACCTTTCCTTTATTACAATCATATATCGTTTGCATAGTATGTAAATATTGAAGAGTATCGTTTTTCTTTTTTTCTAAAATAGGAACTAATTCGTGATCATTGCTAAAGTGAGCGAAAGATAAGGCTGAATAAATAGGTTTATATATTTGGTTTTTGGCTTCGAATTGTTTTAATAGTAAAGTGTGGAATAGTTTTTTGCCTTCTTCTGTTATATGAAAAATCGTTTTGTCAGGTCGATTTGTGTGTCTAATTACATTTGTAATATGAATTGCGCCTTGCTTTTCTAATTGCTCGAAGGCGTAATAAAGTGATCCTTTAGCATATTTAATGTAACAATCCATTTGTCGTTCTTTCATAATATGCTGCACTTCATATGGATGTTTATCTCCTTCGAGTAGCAAGCCGAGAATGACTAATTTCATGCTCATGCTGTCTCAACTCCTGTATACAAAAACTTTATCCCGCATTAACGGGCAGTAAGACCCCACCCAAAAATTCAGTGGAAGAAAGAAGTTAGGTGGGGATTAACTGCCCGTAAAAACCAGATTGGTGAGGGCTAATAATCAGTGGGGGATGAACAACCCCCACTGATTAAAGTTTCACTTTATACATATTATAAACGGCATATCCTTTTTCATAAAGGAATATGCCGCTTCTTTTTTATATTAACTAACTTGCTTTTGTTTTTCTTTCTTTTTAGGGCCTGTAAAGAGGCGTTCATTTCCCATAAGTAAAATACAAATAATACTTAGTACAGCCGGGATGAGTGCCCAGAAGAATGTATTCGCAATAGATGTAGCGAGAGCTTCTTTAATACCCGCTAATATTTCAGCAGGAATTTTTGCGGTAGCGCCTGGTGATAATAAGAAACTTGTGTCTCCGCCTTTTGGAGCTAATTTTGCTAGTTCAGGGGGGAATACAGAGTTTAGTTTATCTGTAAAAATATGATTTTGAATTGTACCGAAAATCGTTACACCAAGAGTCATACCGAGTGATCGGAAGAATGAGTTTGTTGATGTCGCCGAACCACGGTCTCGCATTTCCAACTTGTGAATAGAAGACATACTTAATACTGAGAATGAGAAACCGACACCAAGCCCAGCGAGAATCATAAATAGTGTTACGAGTAAACGAGGTGTGTCCATTGTTAAAGTACTTAATAAATAAATACCAAGAACGAAGAAGAAACCAGATACCATCATAATGTTACGATAGCTTGTTCGAGACGCTAATTGTCCTCCGGTTTGACTTCCAATTACAGAACCAACCATCATTGGTGTTAAAATTAATCCAGCATTAGAGGCGGAACCTCCAAGAACGCCTTGAATGAAGATTGGAATATAAACTGTACAGATAATAAAAGCGGCACCATAGAAAAAGGCAACTCCTTGACTAGCTGCGAATAAAGGTTTTTTAAATAGATGGAACGAAATAATAGGCTCGGTTGCTTTTCGTTCTACAAAGAAGAAAATAATAAGCGTAATAACTACTGTTGTAAATAAGCCAATAATTACAGTAGAATTCCAGGCATATTCTTTACCACCAAGTTCTAATGCGAACATTAAGCAAACGATACTTATGACAAGTGTAATAGCACCAGCCCAATCAATTTTTTGTTTTCTAAATTCTAGAGACTCACTGTAGTATTTAGTAATGAAGAAAAAGGAGATAAGTCCTAATGGAATATTAATATAGAAGACCCAATGCCAACTTATATAGTCTGTAATATAAGCACCTAATAAAGGACCGAATACACTAGATGTCCCGAAAACAGCACCGAATAGTCCTGTCATCTTTCCGCGTTTTTCTGGTGGGAAGATATCGTACATAATTGTGAAGGCGATAGGCATAAGGGCACCACCACCGATACCTTGAATAGCTCTATAAATACTTAATTGCTCAATACTTGAAGCTGTTCCGCAGAGCGCAGAACCGAATAAGAAAAGAATGAGGCCACCAATATAAAAACGTTTCCGTCCGTACATATCAGAAAGTTTCCCGAAGATAGGCATCCCTGCCATTGTTGCTACCATATAAGCTGATGTGACCCAAACAAACTTATCAAATCCTCCTAGGTCTCCAACGATTGTTGCCATTGCGGTTGCAACGATTGTATTATCCATTGCGGCCATTAATATACCAAGCAGTAAACCAGCAACAACAAATTTTGTCTTGTTGGCGTCTTTTTTTAATGGTTGAGTTTCCAAATATAACCCTCCTTTAGAAATAAGTAAACTATATTAAGTTTTGAGTGCAGTGGATAAAAAATTTTAATGTATAGTTGATTTTAATTTCTTTTCCATAAGTGCACTGATATGCCATAAAGAATATTATAGTCAAATTTGACTATAAGGCAAACTTTTTCTTCCGTCAAAATATTCTTTCGTATGAGTAGAGAACGAGTGAGCCATACTGAATATTGCTATAAAGGAAATGAAGTAAATTGTAAAAAAATTTCATAAAGAACACCTTCTGTTAATAGATGAAAAATGGTTTTTTCTTCATATTGTCGAATAGGATAAAAGGAAGAGAAATATTAAACATTGCTTGTAGCAAGCTTTAGTAATTTGGGGAATTCATTGTGTGTATGTTACATCTGAAATGAGGTGAATATATATTATGAAAATATGGGGACGAATTTCGGATACAGGAAAGTATTCAATACCGCTACAACCAGTATTGTGGATTGACGGATCGAAAAAGGAAAACGAATTTCCTCAAGTAGCCGTTACATTACAAATTGGTAGTATGTATACAGAACAGTTTTCGTATGAATTGACCTACGATGTAAACGACATACTTATTATGCGAATTGAAGTGGAAAATAAAGGAGTAGAAATGATTTCGAGAGTTGTTGTAAGTCATATGATTCGAGATTACTTTGCTTATATTCCTAATTCTTTAAAAGTTGATAAGGGGATAAGTGAGTTTTTATTCCAGCTTGTTAGATGGCGAATTGATGATTTGTTACCGAATGAGAAGGTGGAACTACGTTGTAAAATAAAAGCTAATAAAGATAAAGCTCTTAAACAAACATTCTTTCAGGCTACATATACATTTCAAGATAAAGAGATATCATATGGCCCACTGCAAACAAATGAAGTTGTTGTGCGTCAATGATAAAAAGGAACCTGTACAAAAGGTTCCTTTTTTAGTGAAGGTTGTGTTTTTTGAGTATTTTCTTTTGCTCCATTCCTTTTTTTCCTACATAGTTATTTTTGTAGCCAAAGTATAGAATAAATAAAAATGAAACAACATTAACAATAGCGTCGATTTGATCGTTTGTAATAAAGTGTATGCCGAAAGAGGTAAATAATAATTTTAATGATAATAGAAAACCAGCTAGTAAACGCATAGCATCTGATAGATTCTCTTTTTGTAGCATATAGAT
>NZ_JBEUTW010000137.1:0-13418 GCF_040492675.1 Bacillus sp. AP50 | reverse complement strand
GTATTATTGGCGGCTTTATAAAGAAAATTACGTTATTTATGTTGTTTATTCATATGCTTATCCTCTTTATTAATTTTAGGAAGGTGATATCCTTTCAAACAGGATTAACGATTGGGATTAGTATGTTTCTTTTTATGCTGAGTAAAGAATTTAAGAACATAAAAGGCAAAGAAAAGGAAAAAGAAAAAGACCCAATTAAATTACAAAAAATTCGTTTAGTGAGTAGACGGATTTTTCAAGTGATGGCATGGGGCATATTGTTTTCATTGTTTTTGAACTTAGAGTGGGGATTTTATGTATTGCTTAGTGTAATAAGCTGTGGATCTATGTTGTTTATGTTATATATTTTCTATTCATACATAATAGAAAGCTATGAAACTTAAAAAAGAGTCTTCTCATTATGAGAAGACTCTTTTAATCTATTTACTTCGTAATAAATTGTTGTGTCCAGTAGTTGCCGCTTTCTACATAACCAACACCGATGTGAGTGAAGCCGTTATTTAAGATGTTTGCACGGTGTCCAGCGCTGTTCATCCAAGCTTGTACTACTTCTTCAGGTGTACGTTGACCTTGAGCGATGTTTTCACCTGCAGATGTATAAGAAATACCAAATTTCTTCATCATGTCAAACGGAGACCCGTATGTAGGGCTGTTATGATCAAAGTAGTTGTTTTTTTGCATATCTTCAGATTTAATACGTGCTACTTTGCTTAATTCAGTATCGATTTTTAGTGCTGGTAAGCCTTGTTTTGCACGCTCAGCGTTTGTTAATTCAACAACACGTTGTTCGAACTCGCTTAAAGATTTTGCTTCTTCAGCAGGCTTTTGCTCAGCTGGTTTTTGTTCAGCAGGTTTTTGAGTATTGTTGTTTTCAGCAGGTTTTTGAGCTTCTGGTTTTTGAACTTCTTCAGCAGGCTTTTGCTCGGCAGGTTTTTGTTCAACTGGCTTTTGAGTTTCTGGCTTAGCTGTTGGTTGCTCAGTTACAACATTTTCAGTAGGTTGTTGACCAGGAATGAAGCAGTTTGGTTGGAAGTTTCCTTGTTGCCATTGTGCTAATGATTCAACTCCCATAGATTGTAAGAATGCTTGTAATTCTTGTTGGCTCATTTGTTTCATCATCACTTTTGAATGCTGAATATTTTGAACCTTTACGTTAGATGGTTGTACTGTTGCAGCTTGTGCATCTAGAGAAGATACTCCTAAAGTAAGAGCTGTTGCAGCAGCTACAGATAATAAAACACGTTTTTTCATGATGTGTGTCCCCCTATATAAAGTTTTAATTTGTTTTCACACGATTTGTTTTTGACAGCCTGTCTGACTGACAAATTCATCGTAGCATACAATTTGCGAGAAAAAAGATGGAAAAAAATTCATAGACTTTAAAATTACCTAATTTATCCTAAGAGAAGAAGGGAGCAAAAATAAGAGAAATATAGAGTATAAAAGGAATTTATAGTGTTTTTATACTTGGTTTTAAGAGGGGGTTTCTGGATAAAGTTACCTAAATAGAAAATGAAGAATCCTATTGTATCAATGGTTTGAACGATTTTTTGAGGAATATAATGGATTGATTTTTACAAAACTGTAATGTTTCTGTTGTTCTTTTTTATAATAAAGTAACATATTTTTAATGTTGTAGCAGACAAAAAAGCGGCTATCTCTTTACATAGACGAAGGAGATAGCCGTTTTCCTATTATTACGTATGTTACGAGTTAGTTTCAATTGCTTCTAATAATAAATCCACAATGTGAATTCCTCTCATTTTATGAGAAAGCCCTTCTCGCTCAATGCCCAATTTCATTTGTAATAAACAACCTGGATTTGCAGTAACAATGGTTGCTGCTTCTGTTTCATGCACACGGTCCATTTTGTAATCTAGAAATTCCATTGATAACTCTGAATGAACAATATTGTAAATACCAGCAGAGCCACAGCAACGATCGGCATCTTTCATTTCTCGATATGTTGCACCTTGGATAGCCTCTAGTAACATACGAGGTTCAGAAGATGTGCGCATAACATTGCGTAAATGACAAGAGTCTTGATACGTAATAACTTGCGGCGTGAGTCGTAAGTCAGTTCGCTTATGGAAGTCTAGTTCTACTAGTATAGCAGTAATATCTTTAATCTTAGAAACAAACTGCTTAGCACGTTCAGCCCAATCCGGATCATCCTTTAAAAGATAATCATAGTCTACAAGATAAGCCCCGCAACCACCTGCATTGGTAATAATATAGTCGATGTTTAAATCTTCGAATGCTTTTATATTTCGCTTTGCTAATTCTTTTGCTCCACTCTTTTCACCAGCATGTCCATGTAATGCACCGCAGCAACTTTGTGTTTTTGGAATAACGATATCACAACCAGCTAATTGAAGAAGTTTCATCGTTGCGTTATTTGTTTCTAAAAACATCGTATCCATTAAGCAGCCTGTGAAGAATGCAACTTGTTTTTTCTTTGTACTTTCTGCAGGTAAAAATGAAGGACGATCTTTCATCGCTTTCATTTTAGGGACTTTTGGTAAAACGAGATCCATCGTTGCAAGTGTTTCAGGGAATAACTTCATAATCCCTGTTTTATGTGTTAGCGTTTGTAAACCAGAACGTTGATAAAATCCGATTAGTCCAGTTAATGTTCTCATTCGATTTTGATGGGGGAATAATCCTTCAAAAACGACTTTTCGAACAGCTTTCACTGGCACCGAGAATTTTTTATTTTGATTAATAATATCACGAGCTTCTTCTAATAAATGGCCATAATTTACACCAGATGGACAAATAGGTTCACAAGCACGGCAGCCAAGACAAACGTTTAATGTATTTTCAACATCTTCATCTGGCTCGATTAAACCATCAACGACTGCTTTCATTAATGCGATACGTCCGCGAGGTGAATGTGACTCTTTATATCCAGATTGAATGTAGGTAGGACAAGTAGGTAAACAAAAACCGCATCGCATACAGTTTAGTAATTCATCTTCACTTAATCGTTCTTTAAATTCTTTTTGAATATTTTCTTTATTTAATGTGGTCATCGCTCAACCACCACTCTTTTTCGAGTGTCTTTCGCGAACATTTTTCCAGGATTCATAATGTTATTTGGATCGAAAGCTTGCTTTATTCCTTGCATAGCTGCAATACCTTCTTTACCTAATTTCATTTCTAAATATGGAGCTTTCATTGCACCAACACCATGTTCACCAGTAATTGTGCCACCAAGTTCAATTGCTTTCGCAAATATTTCAGCAAAAGCTTGCTCAGCTCGGTGCATTTCTTCTGCATTACGAGCGTCTGTCATACAAGTTGGATGTAAGTTACCATCACCAGCGTGCCCAAACGTACAAATAGGAATATTATATTTTTTTGCAATGGTATTAATAGCTTCAACCATTGGAGCTATTTGTGAACGTGGTACAGTTGCATCTTCTAATATTGTAGTAGGTTTTAATCTTGCAAGCGCTGATAGGGCACTACGACGAGCGGTACGAAGCGCATCTGCTTCTGTTTCATCTTTTGCAACACGAACATCAACCGCATTCATAGAGTGACAAACGTTAGCCATTTTTTCAATATCTCGATTGACTACTTCGGGCGGACCGTCTTGTTCGATTAATAAAATTGCTTTTACATCTGTAGGTAAACCGATTTGTGCAAACTCTTCTACTACTTCAATTGTCGGTTGGTCTAAAAACTCCAGTGTTGCTGGAATGATTTTATTTGCAATAATAGAAGAAACAGCACGTGCAGCTTCATTAATATCTTCATATAATGCAAGCATTGTTTTCTTTGTTTCAGGCATAGGAACAAGTTTTAATATGGCTTCTGTTACCACGCCAAGTGTTCCTTCAGAACCGATAAATAAACGAGTTAAATCGTAACCAGCTACATCTTTTGCTAATTTACCACCAGTGCGAATAATATCACCATTTGGTAAGACAAGTTCAAGCCCCATTACATAATCACGTGTTACGCCATATTTCAAACCGCGTAATCCACCTGAGTTTTCATTAATATTACCGCCGATTGTAGAAATTTTCATCGAGCTTGGATCTGGTGGATAAAATAAACCTTTTTCTTCTACCGCTTTAATAATATCAAGTGTAATGACACCAGCTTGTACAGTAATTGTTAAGTTTTCTTCATCAATTTCTAAAATATTGTTCATATGGCGGAAAATAAGGACGATACCGCCTTCAAGTGGACATGTTCCTGCGCAAAGATTTGTTCCAGACCCGCGCACATACACAGGAATTTTGTGAGTGTTACATACTTTTAACACTTCAGCTACTTCATTTGTATTACGAGGAGCAATGACTGCATCAGGCATTGCTTGGAAGTTTGGAGTGGCATCATAACTATAAGTTAAACGCCCCATATTGGATGTATCTACATTATCTTCGCCAACAATAGATACGAATGAATGAATAATTTGTTTTTCTAACATTGGAAATCCCCCTCAAACTGTTAACGTGTTTAGTTATAATAAACAACGTGGTAACAGTGCTTTCATTATAATGATAAAAAAGTCGAGGGATTCTTTCTATGTATAATCATCTAAAGATTAATCTGTTTTATCGTTCTTTTTTGTATGATTATCTAATAGGAGGAGTGCGAAGTATAAAACGTTTAAGTCTTTGAATTGTTTTGGATCAAGTCCTGTATGTTCTTCAATCTTTTTTAGCCTATAATGTAAGGTGTTAATGTGTATATGTAATTGTTTAGCTGTCTGTTTATAAGATTGGTTATAATCGATAAATAAGCGTAAAGTGTGCATAAGCTCAGGAGATGATAGTAAGCTTTCGATGGTACGCTCTAGAAATTGTTCACGCGTTTCGACAGAAATATCTTGTAAACACATTTCTAAACGTAAATCTTCATTAAATACAATTTTTTTCGTTTCCAATGATACAGAAAGAGCACGTAATGCTTGTTCGTAACATATGTTCATATTGTTTGGGGTAACTGTTTGCCCAATCCCGATATATAAAGGAATAGAAAATAAAGCTTCGCAGTCTTGTTTTAACCGTTTTAAAAACTGATAAGTTTGTTCTTTGGAGCTCATCGCTGTAAATAAAATAAAACGATCATTTCCCCAGCGAACAAATAGATGCTCTTTTGTTAAAATATTTCGTACATGTTGCCATATTTTACGCTGGAGCATTGTGTCATTTTTGCCAATAGAAAACAAAACAAGTTGTTTTTTCTTATATAAATCAATGCCAAGTGTTTTGGCACGATCAAGAAAACTCGGGGACCACTCTGTATTTTGAAGCCAATCAAAGACAAAAGCTTCATAAGAACGGTGCTCAAGTTCTAATTGCTCTAAAAAGTAGTTTTCATGAATTAATAATTCGGTCATCTTACGCAATATTTCTCCGTAGCGTGAAATATTTTCAGGTTCTCCGGTAATCCCAATGACACCAATTACTTCATCATGAAATAATAGAGGAAGATTCATCCCAGCCTTTACACCTTGCAATCGCCTTTCATCTTCTTTTGTAATGATGACGGTTTTCTTTTGTTTAGCGCAGCGGAGTGCACCTTCATGAAATTGGCCAATTCTTTCTGTATCTGTACTTGCGATAATAACGCCTTCTATATTAATGATAATTATATTTTCTGTAATTAGTCTGCGTACTTCTCGTACAATTTTATTCGCTAAATCAGGAAATAGCATAATTGACACACCTCAAATTCTATTTGTTGTACATTATATATGTAAATTGAGTAAGAAAGGGGAATTTCACACTTTCCACACATTTATTTGTTATTTTACAATTATAACGAAATCATCTGAAGATGGAGGGAATCTTTTGAGAAAGTATGTTTTTCTTCTCTGTTTTTTATTTCTATTAGTAGGGTGTCAAGGAAGTTCATATACACCAATTGCTAAAGATAAAAATGTTATTATAACTACGAATATAAAAGAAGGCAGTATTAGTTTTATTGATAAAAAGGATAAAAAGTTAATTACGACATGGGAACTAAATGAGCCAATGGCCGGAATCACACTGCTTCCAAATGGCGATGAAATACTTGTATACGGTAAGCAATTAGAATATATGTATGTATATTCACTAGCGGAAGGAAGGCAAGTGGAAAAATATAAAACTGGAAAGGGCATTGTAAATGTGGTCGTATCAGCAGATAAAAAACAATTATTTGCTGCTGATCAAAATGTTCAAAAGGTAAGGTTCTTTACGATAAATGGGAAAGAGACAGGAAATGTTTCAACAGGAAAAGGGCCTATAACGATGGTAGAGTATCAGAATCGGTTATCTGTACTAAACTTTTATGATACGAAACTAACGACAATTGATACGAAGAAAAAAGAAGTTGTTCAATCCTTTATGATTCCGCCAGCATCAACAGGAGCGACGATTAGTCCTGATGGGAAAGAAATATGGATTGGCGGGCATGGTGATGGAAATCAAGTGAATGAGAAAGTGTTAGTGTATTCTTTACAGAGTGGAGAAATGGTGCGTTCTTTACACGCTCCATTTATGCCTGTGAACATAACGAAAGATAATAAGTACGTATATGCATTAAGCCACGGTTCGAATATGCTTAGAAAATTTGATACTAGTACGTATAAAGAGGTAGCTTCCGTTGAAATAGGCTCAAATCCATTTGCATTTTTGAAAAGCGGAGCAGAAGGATATGTAGCAAGTTATGATAGTGATGAAGTGTGCGTTATGGATATGAAGAGTATGAAAATAAAACAAACAATTAAAGTCGGAAAAGGACCGTTTCAACTCATAGAGAGGGAAGGGAAGGACAATGAATAAATATAGAGTGCTAGTTGTAGATGATGAAAGTGATATGAGGCAGCTTGTTGGAATGTATTTGGATAACTTTGGATATGAGTGGGGAGAAGCTGAAAACGGAAAAGAGGCTCTTAAAAAACTAGAAACGGATCATTATGATTTCGTTGTATTAGATATAATGATGCCAGAAATGGATGGACTTTCAGTTTGTAAAGAAATTAGAAAAACGTCAGATGTGCCGATTATATTTTTAACCGCAAAAGGTGAAGAGTGGAATAGGGTGAATGGCTTACGTATGGGAGCAGATGATTATATTGTAAAACCGTTTAGTCCTGGTGAATTGGTTGCCCGTATGGAAGCTGTACTAAGAAGATATACAAAGCAAGAACAGCAAGAAGAGATTCAATTTGGACCAATTCTTATCAATGAAAAAAGCAGACGAATTGAGGCGAATGGTGAGTCGATTTCTCTTACTGTAAAAGAGTTTGATTTACTATATTTTCTTTGTCAGCATACAGGACAAGTATTTAGTCGGGAGCAATTACTTGAAAAGGTATGGGGATATGATTATGCCGGAAGTACAAGAACAGTAGATACGCACGTGAAAACGATGCGCTTGAAGCTTGGAGAAAGTGGAAACTACATTCAAACTGTTTGGGGTGTAGGCTATAAATTTGAGGTGTAACATATGTTTACGATGGTACAAAAACTTTGGCTTACAGTAGTATGTGCAGTATGTGTAACAGTGTCCTTTCTTTATTTCGTATCTTTATACTCGTATGAAAAGTTATACGTTGATAATTTAAAAACTTCGTTAGTAATGGAAGGGAAAAGTCTTGCTGCTCAATATGATAAGCGTGAAGGAATATCAACTTTTGAAGAGAAAGTAAGATCGTTTGATCAAATATCTAGTTCAGATGTTATTTTCGTATCTAATCCGCGTGATTTAAGCGCATGTTTGCCTTTTGATGTGCATCATCATTCTCTTATAAGTGAAGGAGATAGGCAAACGCTATTAGATGGGAAAACTGTGACAAAAATAGGATATGAAGAACATTTTGACCGTAATATTATGGGGGTTGTCATTCCTGTATTGGAAAATAAAAAATTAGTCGGAATTGTCTATTCGTATATTCCTTTAAAAAGTATAAAAGATTTAATCTATGATATGGGTCTTATTTTAGCACCGTTAGCAATTGCTATGATTTTAATTACGATATGGGTTGGAAGAAAAATTATAATTGCAATTACGAAGCCACTTTCGCAAATGGAGCGGGTTGCAAATCATTTGGCTACGGGAGATTTTTCGGAGCGGATTACAGTTTCTTCAGAGGATGAAATTGGACGATTAGGAAAAGCATTTAATAAAATGGCAAATTCATTAGAAACAGAAGATGTAAAGCGTAAGGAATTTTTAGCAAATGTTTCGCATGAACTTAGAACACCACTTAGTTATATAAAAGGGTATAGCGAGGCTATTTTAGATGGTGTTGCAAAGGGAGCTCAGCAGGAAAAAGTAACTCAGCTAATTCATAAAGAAGCAGGTCGTATGCAGCGTCTCGTTCATGACTTGTTAGACTTAGCACAATTAGAAGGTGAGCACTTTCCGTTAAAGAAGCAACCTATCGTTTTTTCACAGCTGATTGAAGACGTATTAGATACGTATGAGATTAAGTTTATAGAAAAGGAAATTCATATTTCAACCAATTTAAATCCAGAGGTCATTGTCATGATTGATGAGGATCGTATGCAACAAGTGCTTCATAATGTGTTAGATAATGCGATACGATATACAAATCAAAAAGGAAATATCGTTATAACTTTAGAGCAAATCGATGATTACTGTGAATTAAAAATAAAAGATACAGGAATTGGCATTGATATAGAGCATTTGGAGAATCTTGGGGAACGCTTTTACAGAGTTGATAAAGCGAGAAGTCGTCAACATGGTGGAACAGGTTTAGGCCTTGCTATTGTGAAACAAATTGTTCATATACATGGTGGACAGTGGAAAATTGAAAGTGAAAAAGATAAGGGAACAACGGTTATTATTAAACTGAATGTACAGGATGAGGGGGGCATGTTCTAATTTTTAGGGCATGTTCTTTATATTGAAGAAAATATTTATCCCGCTATTCGCCGGTCAGTAAGACCCTCACCTCAAAATTCAGCAGAAGCAAAGAAGTTAGGTGGAGGCACTGCTGCCCGTAAAAGCCCGATTGGTGAGGGCTAATAATCAGTGGGGGATGAACAAAACCCTCACTGATTAAAGTTTCACTTTATACGTAAAAATATAAATTAATATGTAATAAATATCGAAAATTTGACTATTTTATGAACAAAACATTTGTACTTCTTATCAATTCGGTCTAAAATAGTTATGATGCAAAGTTCTTATAAATCGTTTCAATTGTTGTTTGGAAGATACTGAGGTGATTTAACTGGAGTACAAATCTATTAAACCGAAAAAAATTTACGAAGAAGTATCTGAAGCTATTTTAACAATGATTAAAAATGGTACGTTAAAACCTGGTGACAAACTACTTCCTGTGCATCAATTAGCTGAGCAGTTTCAAGTTGGCAGATCTGCTGTTCGTGAAGCGCTAAGTGCGCTAAGAGCGATGGGCTTAATTGAGATGAAACAAGGAGAAGGTACATATGTGAAGAACTTCGATTCTTCTTCATTAACGAAATCATTAAACAATAGATTATTAATGAAGAAAGAAGATATTTTGAATTTATTAGAAGTACGAAAGGTGCTTGAAGTGGGGGCAGTTCGAGTAGCGGCGGCAAAACGTACGGAAGATAATTTACAAAATATGAAACATTGGTTAGATGAAATGGCAAAGAGCATTGGAGATGAAAAGGCTGGCGAAAAAGCCGATTTTCAATTTCATATGGGAATTGCAGAGTCTTCGCATAATAGCATTTTGCTTGAACTCATGAATCATGTTTCAGAGATGATTGCTGAAACGATTGGTGAATCAAGACGCATTATTTTATATGGTGAACAAACGACATCAGAACGACTTATAGAAGAGCATCAAGTTATATATGATGCGGTGTTAAAACAAGATGTAGAATTAGCGCAGCAAGCAATGCTAGATCACTTAACAAATGTAGAAAATATTGTCACAGGTAAAAACGATATAAATTCGTAATTTAATCTTTTAAAAATTTAATTTTCTGATAAAATAGAGAAAGATTAAGTAAGCGTTTTCTTTAGAAGAGGGAGAGGATAGGCCATGGTTGAGCCTATTTCTTCTCTGCTAAGTCATCTGATGACCGTATGTTTGTTGGTGAAGTTGTAAAAAGGGGGAGTAATAGTTATGAAAGTTACTTTATTTGTTACTTGTTTAGTCGATATGTTTGAAACAAATGTCGGCAAAGCAACGGTTGAAGTGTTGGAGCGCTTAGGTTGTGAAATTGAATTTCCAGAAGCGCAAGTTTGTTGTGGTCAGCCTGCTTATAATAGCGGCCATGTAGAAGCAGCAAAAGAAGCAATGAAACATATGATTGAAACTTTCGAAGATGCAGAATATATTGTTACGCCATCTGGTTCTTGTGCGACAATGTTTCATGAGTATCCACATGTTTTCAAAGATGATCCAAAGTGGGCTAAACGTGCACAAAAAGTTGCTGATAAAACTTATGAATTTACACAGTTTATTGTGGATGTTTTAAAGGTTACTGATGTTGGTGCAAGTTTACCAGGGGTCGCTACTATTCATAAATCATGTCATATGACACGTATGCTTGGAATAAAAGAAGCACCAGGAATTTTATTATCAAATGTAAAAGGATTAACTGTGAGAGATTTGCCAAACGTGCAAAATTGTTGCGGGTTTGGGGGAACGTTTTCAGTTAAGATGACTCCAATTTCTGAGCAAATGGTAGACGAAAAAGTAGATAGTGTAATGGAAACAGGTGCAGATTATTTAATTGGTGCAGATTGTGGGTGTTTGTTAAACATTGGCGGACGTATTGAGCGTTTAGGAAAAGAAGTAAAAGTAATGCATATTGCTGAGGTACTGAATAGTCGCTCATGAAGGGGGAACATAAGCTATGTCTATGAAAATCAGTGAGAAAAAATTTAATGATCGCGTTGGTGATGGAATTCAAGATTCGTTTATGCGCGGAGCAGTATCTTCTGCACAAACGCGTTTATATACGAATCGCTTAAAAGCCGCAGATGAACTAGGAAACTGGGAAGAGTGGCGTGAACTAGGTGAACAAATTCGTCAACATACGTTAGAAAATCTTGATTATTACTTAATGCAGTTAAGTGAAAATGTATCAAAAAGAGGCGGACACGTGTACTTTGCGAAAACGAAAGAGGAAGCAGCAAAGTATATTCAAGACGTTGCAAAAAAGAAGCAGGCAAAAAAGGTAGTAAAATCAAAGTCGATGGTAACAGAAGAAATCAGTATGAACCATGCGCTTGAAGAGATTGGCTGTGAAGTGTTAGAGAGTGACTTAGGAGAGTATATCTTGCAAGTAGATAACGATCCACCTTCACATATTATTGCACCTGCACTTCATAAAAATAGAACGCAAATTCGCGACGTATTTAAAGAAAAGCTAGGCTATGAAAATTCTGATGACCCGTATGAAATGACAAAGTTTGTTCGTAAACAACTTCGTGAGAAATTTATGGATGCAGAAATTGGTGTAACTGGTTGTAACTTTGCTGTTGCAAATACTGGCTCTCTTTGTTTAGTAACGAATGAAGGTAATGCAGATCTTGTTATGTCAATTCCTAAAACACAAATAGCGGTAATGGGTATGGAACGTATGGTTCCGACAATGGAAGAATTAGATGTTTTAGTTGGTTTACTATGTCGTAGTGCAGTAGGTCAAAAATTAACAAGTTATGTAACAGTAGCGGGGCCAATTCAAGAAGAGGAAGTTGATGGACCTGAAGAATTTCATTTAGTTGTTGTTGATAATGGTCGCTCTCAAATTCTTGGATCTGAATTCCGTTCAGTATTACAATGTATTCGTTGCGCTGCTTGTGTTAATGTATGTCCTGTATATCGTCACGTTGGTGGACATTCATATGGATCGATTTACTCAGGACCAATCGGTGCGGTATTAACACCGCTTCTAGGTGGATATGATGATTACAAAGAGCTTCCTTATGCATCTAGTTTATGCGGAGCATGTACAGAAGCTTGTCCAGTAAAAATTCCATTGCATGATTTATTATTAAAACATCGTCAAGTCATCGTTGAGCAAGAAGGTCGTGCACCACTTGCAGAAAAACTGGCTATGAAAATGTTTAGTATGGGTGCTTCTTCAGCTGCTTTATATAAAATGGGTTCAAAAATGGCACCAGCGGCAATGAGTCCATTTACATCTGGTAATCGTGTATCAAAAGGTGTTGGACCACTTAAAAACTGGACGGATATTCGTGAATTTCCAGCTCCAAGTAAAGAACGATTCCGTGATTGGTATAAAGATCATAAGAAAGGCGGGGATAAATAATGACAGGATTAATTCAAAACCGTGATGCCTTTCTAGATAACATTGCAAAAGAACTTGGGCGCGCGCGTAAAACAGAAGGTGTAGAGCGTCCAGTATGGAAAAGTAATGTGAATATAGAAACGTTAAAAGATTATTCACAAGAAGAATTACTAGAAGTGTTTAAAGAGCAATGTACAAACATTCATACAACTGTAGTAGAAACGACAAACGACCGTTTAGGTGAAGACCTTCAAAAAGTAATCATGGAAAACGGCGGGGGACCTATTTTATTATCAGCAGATGCGCGTTTTGATGCATATGGTTTAACATCTTTATTTAAAGAAGAACTTCCAAAACGAGATGTTGAAGTAAATGTATGGGATCCAGAGAGAAAAGACGAAAATATGCGTTTAGCTGAAAAAGCGAATATTGGTATTGCATTTAGTGATTATACATTAGCTGAATCTGGTACAATTGTTGTACAAAGTCATAAAGGTCAAGGGCGTTCTTTACACTTTTTACCGACTGTATATTTTGCTATTATTCCACGTGAAACACTTGTGCCTCGTATTACACAAGCAGTTCAGGATATGAACTCACGCGTAGAAAATGGGGAGACAGCGGCATCTTGTATTAACTTTATTACAGGGCCAAGTAACTCGGCTGACATCGAGATGAATCTTGTTGTCGGAGTACATGGACCATTAAAAGCAGTTTATTTCATCGTATAAAAGAGGGGAAAGCAGGCCTGGAAATGGCCTGCTTTTTAGTAGAATAAAGGATAATATGAAGTAGAAGTTCTCTCCTTTTTTTGCTATGTTTTTTGGGAAAGGAGAGGAAGGGATGTTCACTTATTTATATGCACTGTTAGCAGGGATGGTGTTTGGTTCTTTTTTTATGCTAGTTGCGATGAGGGTTCCATTAGGTGCTTCTATTATTACCCCGCGTTCACATTGTGATTATTGCAAATATGTGCTAAGGACAAAAGAACTAATCCCCATCATTTCATTTTATATACAAAGAGGCTGTTGTACGAATTGTAAGAGGAAAATTCCAATTATGTATGTAGCATTTGAATGTATAACAGGAGGTATATTTCTTCTTACAGTGTATATGATTGGAATAGAACGAGAGCTTATTATTATTTTATCCCTTTTTTCGCTACTTCTTATTATTTCAGTTACA
>NZ_JBEUTW010000136.1:0-2683 GCF_040492675.1 Bacillus sp. AP50 | reverse complement strand
GTGCCATATCCCTATCAAGTTAAAGTTTTGATGTCCCCGCAATGATAAAAATAAACTTGGTTTCCATAAAAAACATAATATTTTCATTTAAAGGCTATGAAGTGAAATATCATCATCTTCATCACGTTTGACCTTCAAGAAATAAAAAGTTAAACTATTCTTGTACTCGAAGTACTATTATAGTACTGGAGAGATAATAACTTTACTATTTTGGTATGAGGTGAATAAATGATGAAAGATCGGATTGCCAAAACTGCTATTGCGCTTTTTCATGTAAGGGGAATAAAATTCACAATGAGTGATTTAGCTCGTGATCTAGGTGTAAGCAAAAGTACGCTTTACGAGCATTTTCCATCTAAGGACGAGCTTATTGGTTATGTAGTTGAGCAAATAAATGAAGAAGCCCAAATACGTTTTCGGGAAATTATCGATAATTCGAATTTGAACATACCGGAAAAATTAAAAGGGATTCTTTTAATTGTGCCTAAGGATTTTCAGCACAGCTTCGTACGTTTACTGATTGAACTGCGACGTTACCATCCAGAGCAGTGGGCAAAAATAGAACAAGGCATAAATGAAGAATGGGAGGTAATTACTGGGCTAGTTGAAGAGGGCATCAATAGCGGTGTTTTACGTTCAATGGACATTCCAGTGCTAATCCAAACACTCAAAACGTTAATGAAATCAATTTTTGAACAGGGGAGTATAGCCTCTAACCAAATTACTCTACAAGAGTCACTTGCAATGATGGCCGATATCATATTGCATGGAATCACAAGTAAGGATTAAATAGTACTTCTACATAAAAAATGAGTAGGGTCACAATAACCATACAGGTTAACGTAGCCCCGCTCATTTTTTATTTTTATCCCGCTTTAATGGGCAGTAAGATTCCTACCTCAAAATTCAGTGAAAGCAAAGAATTTAGGTGGGAGATCAACTGCCAAAGTCCGATTGGTGAGGGCTGATAATCAGTGGGGGATGAAGAAAACCCCACTGATTAAAGTTTCACTTTATGTCGATTTTACTTAAGGGTAATTATACTTTACAGTCTGGAAGATTTCGGTATAATATAAAATTAGTACCAAAAATAATTTTTCGGTACTGAAGGTACGGATTAAGATAATCAGAGATGGAAACGAAAAGTTTGTAATTTTAAATTGTTTTTTCAATTTGGCTGGGATGTCCTTGAAGATAAAATACGGGTATAGGAGGAATGTAAATGGATTTTTTTGAGACTGTTATAATTATTGTGAATTTTAGTATTCTAGGCTGTATATTGTTTTTTAGTGAGAAAATAAAACAATGGTCTGTCTTCATTCTAACAGTTGCCTTTTGTGTGGTTGTTGTGCAGCTTATCGTAGAAGGGTATCGCTGGCAGATGATTCCTGCTTATTTGTCCCCATTTATTTTAACAAGCTGCTATCTATTTGCTGAATCAAAAAAGAACGTTAAAAGTTGTGGGGCATTCACAGTCAAGACAGCGCTACTGGTCATTTATTTGACTATTGCGGTCATGCTTCCTTCCCTCATGCCGGTAGTTTTATTTGAAAAAACGAGCGGTCCCTTCAAGGTTGGTACTACACTTTATCATTGGATTGATTATAATCGAGAAGAACCTTATATGAAAGATTTGAACGGCCGGCGCGAGCTGATGGTTCAGGTTTGGTATCCTGCAAAAGAAAAAGGAGAGATGAATCGCGCACCTTATATCCATAACTCGGATGAGATTGCCAAGGGGTTGGAAAAATCATTGTCTATTCCAGCATTCGCGTTTCATCATCTAGGCTTGATGAAGTCGAATGCATTCATGGAAGCTCAATTGTCAGATTCAGAGGAACGTTATCCGGTCCTACTCTTTTCCCATGGTTTAAGCGGTTTTCGCAATCAAAACACGTTTGAGGTGGAGGAGTTGGCCAGCCAAGGTTACATCGTCGTAGGAATTGATCATACCTATGATGCTGCAGCTACCGTCTTTCCAGATGGCAGAACCGCTTTTGTACAGTCGATCAATTTAACTGATTTTGCCGAACGAGATCGCCATATCAAATTATGGAAGGAAGATGTTGTTTTTGTACTTAATCAAATAGAGAAGCTTAACCAAAGCGATAAAGATAATCGCTTTACAGGAAGAATGGATACATCCCGAATTGGAATGTTTGGACATTCTTATGGTGGAGCTACAGCTGCGCAAGTGTTAGTGGAAGACTCCCGTGTCAAAGCAGCCATCAATATGGATGGTACATTATATGGGGAAAATGTTCCGAAATCTAGAGTTGGAAAACCGTTTTTGATTATGAATGCAGAGACTAGTGATGATTCCACGAAAGATTTTTTAGAGGGAAAAGTTCGTAGTGACCATGTACTTGCAGGTGGTGGCATGTCAATGGTTATTCCCCATACCAATCATACGAGTTTCACTGATTTTCATTTGTTCTCTCCTTTGTTACGAAGCTTAGATGAAGATCCAAGATACGTTCACCGTATTATAAACGAATTCAGTCTCGCTTTTTTTGATCGATATGTGAAACAGGTAGACGATAGCTCTGCGCTTGAAAAATTGGACTCCAAATACCCAGAAGTGAAATTTAAAGTGAATTAATGACAATGTCTTTTAATATATTTGCTAACAGTTGGGTATATATTTTAATCATCAAGAAAGATTGCCCTCTGTAGCATACAG
>NZ_JBEUTW010000135.1:0-1935 GCF_040492675.1 Bacillus sp. AP50 | reverse complement strand
CGTTTATAATGAACTCAAAGAAAACGTTTGCATAATTATTTCTAGGGGGAAATACCATGGCAGAACTTAAATTAGAAAACATTTATAAAATATATGATAATAACGTAACAGCTGTAACTGATTTTAATTTACACATTCAAGATAAAGAATTTATTGTATTTGTCGGTCCTTCTGGATGCGGAAAATCTACAACATTACGAATGGTAGCTGGACTTGAAGATATTTCAAAAGGCGAGTTTTCAATTGATGGTAAACTAATGAATGATGTTCCTCCAAAAGATCGAGATATCGCTATGGTATTCCAAAACTACGCTCTTTATCCACATATGAGTGTATATGATAATATGGCATTTGGATTAAAACTTCGAAAAATACCAAAAGATGAAATCGATCGTCGTGTGAAAGATGCAGCAAAAATTTTAGGACTTGAACAATATTTAGATAGAAAACCGAAAGCATTATCAGGTGGACAGCGCCAACGTGTTGCGTTAGGTAGAGCAATCGTTCGAGACGCAAAAGTTTTCTTAATGGATGAACCATTATCAAACTTAGATGCTAAACTCCGTGTTGCAATGCGCTCAGAAATTTCTAAGCTACATCATCGCCTTGGAACAACAACAATTTATGTAACACATGACCAAACAGAAGCAATGACTATGGCTTCGCGTCTTGTCGTTATGAAGGATGGAAAAATCCAACAAATTGGAACTCCAAAAGAAGTATACGAAACGCCAGAAAACATTTTCGTGGGTGGATTTATCGGCTCACCAGCGATGAATTTCTTCCGTGGTAAATTGACTGAAACCGATTTCGTTATAGACAATACTATAAAAATTAAAGTATCTGAAGGAAAAATGAAGATGCTACGTGAACAAGACTATGTAAATAAGGAAATTGTTTTAGGTATTCGCCCAGAGGACATTCATGATGAACTACTATTTTTAGAAGCTTCGCAATCTACTGCCTTCACAACAAAAATTGAAGTCGCTGAATTATTAGGTGCTGAATCCATTTTATATATGAAACTTGGAAATCAAGATTTTGCAGCACGTGTAGATGCAAGACATACATTTTCACCTGGTGATCAAATTAAATTAGCATTTGATATGAATAAAGCACATTTCTTTGATAACCAAACTGAACAACGTATTCGCTAAAAAATTTATCTTTACTATACACATACAAAAAAACCGTCCACATATATTGAGGGCGGTTTTTATTATTATACTAGGGCTTCTACTGTATGAAATGATTGTCCTTTTGTGCTAATAATACCGAAAATCGGTAAATCACTAAGCACCACTTCTTCTTGCTGTTTCATAAAAGATGACGTTAATTGTTTTATCTCTATCCAAACGTCATTAATACAAAGTACATTGGAATCGTTCTCTTGTTGGCGAGAAAAAATAGAATCTATTTTATATAAACCTGCATTTTGAAAAAGCATATCAATGCGACTGAATGCATTCAAAGTAATGCTAATAACGCGTTGCCAATCTCCTTGCTTTCCCATATCATAGGATACAAAAAGTGCCTCTCCGCCTAGATTCATAATTTCCTCCACTGTTGCTTGTCCACTCTCTTGATCAATGTCCGTCACAATAACTTTTGCGCCTTGTTTAGCCAACAAAAGAGCTGTATTACGTCCAATACCGATGCCACCGCCAGTTACGATAGCAACTTTTCCTGCAAGCTTCATTTTCATTACCCCTTCTATAAGTCTTACCGTCATTCAGTATACTCCTTTATAAGATTAATCTGCAAGCAAGAAAAATTGCTATTTTACTTGTAAACGTTTACTTTTTATCCTTCTTTTTTCTTATTATTACGCTGATCGAAAACTAAACCGATGAAAATTAAAATCCCCCAAAAGATTACACTACCTCCAGTCATTTTAATCTCCCCCTTATTATATAAAGTGAAATTTTAATCAGC
>NZ_JBEUTW010000134.1:0-36071 GCF_040492675.1 Bacillus sp. AP50 | reverse complement strand
GATTTTTATTATAAATAAAATTCCACAAATCAGTATTTTTAGTATTCCAACACAAATATACTTCCCTAAGATTAGACATCATCTGTAGAATCGATAAATTTTCTACTCTCATTTTATAAACATATAGTAATTCAGGATTAACATGCGTCATAATATTATCAAATTGCTCCTGATTCACTGCAAAAACCCATAATTCCTTAATTTTCAACTTGCCTAAAAGTTCTATATTCTTTGTTTCACCATCAACAGATAACTTTTGTACATCAGTATTAACTCCAACTAAATCTCTAGTAACCTTAGGTTGTTTACCTAATGGAAACATATAATCTCCTCCAAATACTAGTTAGTTTAAAAGTGACAATAATTCAACATCAATGAAAATAAATCATTTTGCCCCACTCTATTAAAAATGAAATGTTCACTTACTTCCACTTTTTATATTTTGTACGACTTTGCTGCATATAAGATTTATATTTTTTATTCTTTTTACCTATGGGTCTAATTCTATTTCTTAACTCTTTTTGGCCACCATATTTTAGATAGAATCGGTGTTCCATCCCTCTGGCCTCAGAATAACTTAAATTGCGCCTTACACGTGTAAATTTCAAGTCAGGATGTACTGCTCTATGCACTATTTTCCTAGCAGCTGGACTAATCGTTCTCCCAACGTACTCCACTTTACCTGCACTATTTTTCAAAACATAAACAGTATGTTTTGCAGCTTTAATCCTTGAGCCGCCAACAAACCCAATAGCGCCTGCCGCTACTACACCTTTCCAATTCTTACCTGATTTATACGCTCCATATCCATCATAAAGCGCAAAACCAGCATTAACAACTAACCAAGCAGCATGCCCATCTGGATCCGTCATCATCGCCGGATTATTATCCGCATAAGTATACCCATTCATTGTAATCGGATCATCTTCATCACCTGGATCAGGATCCACCGATAAGAACACACCATGGTCTGGATTGTAATAACGTGCAATCAGATAATACATCCCAATTTCTTTATCATACATGTATCCCGCATATCCAAATGGATTCTCTGCGGCGATACCTTTCGTATCACTCTTTATTACATTGCCCCACGAATCATATTCATACGTTGCTACAACTTCTCTATTTTGATCTGTTATCGCAACGACATCACCACGAGGGTTGTAGTGATAGTATAACGTTTGTCCTTTTGATTTCATCGCTAGGCGCGTACCACTTGTTGAGTATACATATTGACGAAGTACAGTTCCACTACCATCCGTCTCATATAACGGATTAATGCTGTCTCCATCATAGAAGTAGCGTGTTACTTGACCATTCACACTCTTTTCAATACGACGATTATCCTCATCATACTTATAAGTTGCGAAGGCATTGCTCTCACCTTGTTTTGTAATAGATACAAGTTGGTCATCTTCATTCCATGTATATTTATACTTTCCATCAGACGTACGATTACCATTCGCATCATACGTTAACGATTCATTTCCGAATTTTACAAGCTGATTTCCTTCATTGAATGTTGCTGCTATAGACTTTGTTTCTTTTCCATTCTCTACAACTTTCACACTTGTACGGTTTCCAAATCCATCATATGTGTATGATTTAGTTGTTCCGTTTGGTAATGCCTCGTTTAATAGTTGGTTAATCGGGTCATATACAAAGTTTGTTTCTGTTACTTTTCCGCCCGCACCTTCATGTTTAATCTTCGTATTGAAGTTTAAAGATAAATACATTTAACAATTGATAAAATAAGACAAGGGCTTTTTTGGAATCATCGGTTAAACTTGCAATTTAGTTGAAGAAGGCACAAACTGATGATGCGGAAAAACGTAGTATATAGAAGACTATGTAAGGAGTTTGTCATATGATTGATAACAGAATTTCGAAAGATTATGACCATGAAATAGATGATTCTTTAAAAGAAATTACAGATACAACCATCTTACTTAATTTTCAAAAAGCGATTGTAAGTTTATATCCTCATCTAATACCAATTCATGCTTTTGCCTATGACGCATGGGATGATATTGTAATGCCATTGTTTTATGAAATGGTATATAAAACCTTTGCTTTTAAATACGGGATAGATATTAACTTTAAAGAAACTCATACCTATATGTTTTCGCTTAATAGTTATAAAGGGATACATCACATCGAGTGTGTTCCAAAGTGCACGACATTTAAGATTTATATTAACGAAGAATGGATTGAAATGGATAATAAAAGTTTGAAAGAAAATGTATTTGTATTTAAGTCATTTGGGGATGGATTGCATTTTCTAACTGGTGGAATTGAAATTGCAGATGCTTATCGTGTAGGATTTGACCTTGTTGAGGTTGATATTGTTTCTACCATAACAGGTCTTCCATCTAAAACAAGTATTTTTATTGATAAAGAGCATGTAGACTTTGTGTTTGTTGCAGAAACATATGATACAAATATCCAAAATTAAAAATTTTATGTAAGAAAGTAGGAAGAATATCTTCATTACTACTCATATCAAATAGTTGTTCGAACACGCTCCGCTATTATATATACAAACTTCCTACTACATTTCATATGAGAAAAAGTTATTACGATAAACAAAGAAAAGGTCTCCTAAAAGATATTTTAGGAGACCTTTTCTTATTAATAGATTTTGTGATTTAAGAGTAAACACTCTTAAATTACAAAATCCTCCGGAATAAACACTTTCACTTCTTTCGGCTGTACGTATACGAAATCACCCGCTTGAATGTTCAGCTGCTTGAACTGTTCTTTCGTAATTTCTGCTTCTAAATATTCATCTGTTCCGTCTCGTTTTAATTCTACATATACGACAGGTCCGACTGCGTGGGAATAAGATACTTTTGCCGGGATTGCATCTATGCTTTGTTTCGTACGAGAGATTGATAAGTCATGCGGCCTTACGTAGGCTATTCCGTCTACGTTGGAAACGTGCTTATGCTCTGGTGCTTCTAGTTCGACCGATCCTACATTTAGCTTTCCTTTATGAACGCGGCCGTGAAATAAATTTACATTTCCTAAAAAATCGTAAACGAACGGGCTTGCTGGGTTTTCATATACTTCTTCCGGTGTTCCCATTTGTTCAATGCGACCTTCATTCATTACAACGATACGGTCTGCAACGTCTAACGCTTCTTCTTGGTCATGCGTTACGAATACGCTCGTAATTTGAAATTCGTCATGTAATTTTCGGAGCCATCTTCGTAATTCTTTTCTCACCTTTGCATCGAGTGCACCGAACGGTTCATCAAGTAATAAAATTTTCGGTTCGACTGCAAGTGCCCGGGCTAGTGCAATACGTTGACGTTGTCCACCAGATAATTGCGCTGGATAACGTTTAGCAAAGCCATCCATTTTTACGAGCTTTAATAATTCTGTTACCTTTTCTTCTATCGCTTCTGCTGACGGTCTTAAGCTTTTCTTTCTTACTTTTAAACCGAAAGCGACATTCTCAAATACATTCATATGTTTAAAGAGCGCATAGTGCTGAAAGACGAAACCGACTTGCCTGTTTTTCACGTGAATGTCTGTTAAATCTTCTCCATCAAATGAAATAGAACCTCCATCCGCTTCTTCTAATCCTGCAATAATGCGTAATAACGTCGTTTTCCCAGAACCTGACGGGCCTAATAAGGCAACAAGTTCACCTTTTGGAATATCCAAATGAATGTCTGTTAGTGCTTGAAATGTACCATATTGCTTTGATACACCTTGAATTTGAATACTCACCGTAATCCCCCTTATTGTCGTTTTTCCATTCGCCATTCAATCCAGTTTTTTATAACGAGTGTAAACACTGCAATTAATGACATTAACGTCGCTACTGCAAATGCTGCTGAAAATTGATATTCATTGTACAAAATTTCAATATGGAGCGGCATCGTGTTCGTAATGCCACGCACGTGACCTGATACGACAGAAACGGCTCCAAACTCACCGATAGCACGGGCATTACATAGAATCATGCCGTATAAAAGACCCCATTTTATATTTGGAAGCGTAACGCGCCAAAACATTTTCCAGCCACTTGCGCCAAGTGATAAAGCTGCCTCTTCTTCACTTTTCCCTTGCGCCTGCATAACCGGAATTAATTCACGTGCAACGAACGGGAAGGTTACAAAGATTGTTGCGATAATAATGCCTGGTACAGAGAAAATGAGTTTCACTCCATGTTCAAGTAACCATTCGCCAAGAGCACCCCTCGGTGTGAAAAGTAAGACGAATACTAATCCTGCGATAACTGGTGACACAGCAAACGGCAGTTCAATAAGAGAGAGTAATACTTGTTTTCCTTTAAACTGAAACTTTGTAATAAGCCATGCCGCTGCGATTCCGAATACCGTATTCAGCGGTACAACGATTAACGTAACGAGAAGCGTTAACCTAATTGCTGAAAATGCTTCTTGATCTGTAATAGCGGCAATGTATACATCCATCCCTCTTTCAAAGGCTTTTAGAAAAATAGTTATGAGTGGCAGTAATAGAAAGAGAGATAAAAATAAAACTGTAATCGTAATTAATATGCCTGGTACAAGCTTAGATTCTTTTTTAGCTGATACGCTTTTTACTATTTTCTTTTCTAATAATGTTGGTTCCATTTTCTCTCCTCCTATTCACTTTTTAGTTCATGCCTTCTACTCCAGCTTTGAATCATATTAATAAGAAGAAGGAAAAGGAGGGAAATAATAAGCATCACGGTCGCTACAGCTGTTGCCCCCGCGTAATCATATTGTTCTAGTTTCGTCATAATCATCAGTGGTGCAATTTCTGTTTTCATCGGCATATTACCTGCGATGAAAACGACAGATCCGTATTCTCCTAATGCTCTTGCAAATGCGAGTGAAAAACCTGCAAGAAGAGCGGGAAAGATTTCTGGTAAAATGATTTTCACAAATATTTGCAAGCGGGATGCACCTAAACTCGAAGCCGCCTCTTCTACTTCTTTATCAATATTTTGCAGCACTGGTTGCACCATTCGAACGACAAATGGTAAACCGATAAAAGTAAGCGCAACGATAATTCCGAGTGGTGTAAAAGCTACTTTTATATGAAACAGACTAAATATTTTCCCAATCCATCCATTTTCCGCATAAAGCGTTGTAAGTGTAATACCAGCTACAGCTGTCGGAAGTGCAAACGGTAAATCAATGAGTCCATCTAATAGTCGTTTCCCTGGAAACTTGTAGCGTACGAGCACCCAAGCTATTAATAAACCGAAAATGGCATTTACAATAGCAGCTGCAAATGAAGTTGTAAAACTAACTTGATAGGAATGCAACACACGCTCGTTCGTTATAACCCCAGCGAACTTCTTCCAACCTAACTGTGAAGTTTGAATAAATACGATAGAAAGTGGTATAAGTACGAATAAGCTCATGTACAACATTGTAAATCCAAGCGATAATCCAAACCCTGGTAAAACACGCTTCTTCCTCATCCTCTTTCACCTCATCCCCCTTTAGCAGTACGCATTATTTTTGATAAATTTTATCGAATACGCCGCCGTCATTAAAGTGTTTTTCTTGTGCTTTTTTCCAGCCACCAAATAGTTCATCTACTGTAAATAATTGAACTTTCGGAAATTGAGATGCATATTTTTCTGCTACTTTTTCATTACGTGGACGATAAAAGTTTTTTGCCGCAATTTCCTGTCCTTTTTCTGAGTACAAATATTCAAGATACCCTTCTGCTACTTTTTTCGTTCCTTTTTTATCAACGACTTTATCTACAACCGCTACTGGTGGTTCTGCAAGTACACTAATAGAAGGGGTTACAATTTCAAATTTATCTTTTCCAAGCTCTTTTTGGGATAATAACGCTTCATTTTCCCATGCGATTAATACGTCACCAATTCCTTTTTCAACAAATGTTGTCGTTGCTCCGCGCGCTCCTGAATCTAATACTTCTACGTTTTTATAAATTTGGCTAACAAACTCTTTCGCCTTATCTTCACTATTATTATATTTTTTCAGTGCGTATCCCCACGCCGCTAAATAGTTCCAACGTGCCCCGCCTGATGTTTTTGGGTTTGGTGTAATGACAGACACACCTTTTTTCGTTAAATCATCCCAGTCTTTAATACCTTTCGGGTTTCCTTTTCGAACAAGAAATACAATTGTTGACGTGTATGGAGTGGAATTATTCGCAAGTCGCTTCTGCCAATCTTCTGCTAATTGTTTTTTCTTACTAATCGCATCAATATCATAAGCAAGTGCTAGTGTAACAACGTCTGCTTCTAAGCCATCAATAACAGAGCGCGCTTGACTTCCAGATCCCCCGTGTGATTGTTTTACATTTACTGTTTGCCCGTGCTTCTCTTTCCAATACTTCGCAAAATCTTTATTGAAATCTTGATATAACTCCCTCGTTGGATCATAAGAAACATTTAAAAGCTCAACTGTTTTTTTATCTCCACTTCCTTCAGAATTACTAGTGGATGTTGCCGAACCACACCCTGATAAAAGTACAACTGCTGATAATAAAACACCTGTACTTTTCATAAACGCTGTCTTACCCCACTTTTTCATCGTTAAGCCCCCTTAGTTTATACAATAGAAAAAGGCACACAATATATTCACAAATGTGAACATTGTGCGCCTTCAGTTTATCTGATTAGCTTCTAATGTATTCTATTCGATTTCTTTTCATTTTAATTCTGTAATTCACATGTGTCAACTTGGAATTTGAATTTTCTTATTAAACTAAAATATTGGCATACGTTGAGCCCAATGATTTTTCAAATCAGCAAATTCTTTTGGTAACTTACTATTTTCATTCCATTCTAATTTATATGCATTTACTAACACCGTAGCCATTGATTCACAGTCCACTACTCCATTTTGATTAAAATTACCGTTCTTATCACTTTCAGAGTTCATCCATAATTTCACAAATAAGATATTGCACCCGACGTAAGCGTTAATTTCTTCTGATCTACGTATGTCCCCTCCTTGTTGGTCATATACAGGTTTAAATATATGGCACCACCGCTTAATCAATACAAAAAAAATGAGGCAACCACCTCCAAAGATGGTTGCCTCATTTTTACACTTGCATCGCTTTCTCTCTCAATGCTCTTCTTAACAACTTACCAGTCGTATTCTTCGGCAATTCTATTAAAAACTCAATGCTTTTCGGCACTTTATATTTCGCTAAATGTAACGTACAGTAATGCATTAGTTCTTCTTCTGTTACGTTTGCTTGCTTCAAAACGACGTACGCTCGCACAGCTTCTCCTAAGTTTTCATCAGGAACACCGATTACGACAACTTCCGCTACTGATTCGTGCGTATATAATACTTCTTCTACTTCACGAGGGTATACGTTATAACCGCCAACTAAGACGATATCTTTTTTACGATCCACGATATAGAAGTAACCTTCTTCATCCATTTTCGCCAAGTCACCTGTATATAGCCAGCCGTCTTTCAATGTCGCAGCTGTATCTTCTGGTGCATTATAGTATCCTTTCATAACGTTAGGTCCGCGAACAATTAATTCACCGACTGCGCCGACAGGTACTTCTTCCCCAAGTTCATTTACAATTTTATTTTCTACATGCCAAATATTTGTGCCAATTGATCCTGGTTTCCGAGGACGATCTAGCGGATTGAAACAAGTAACTGGTGATGCTTCTGATAAACCGTATCCTTCTGAAACAATAACGTTAAAACGTTTTTCAAAGTTTTGCAGAAGAGCAACAGGCATCGATGCACCACCGGAAATACAAAGGCGAAGCGTCTTCACATCTTCTGCGCTTGCTTCTTCAAATAAATATAAATAATTGTACATCGTCGGTACGCCAGCAAAGATCGTTGGTTCGTACGTGCGACAAATACGGAATACTTCTTTCGGACTAAATTTCGGTAACATTAAAATCGTTGCCCCGTTCACAATCGGTGCATTTACCGCAACTGTTAAACAGAATACATGGAACATAGGCAGTGCCGCAACAACGCGGTCATCAGCCGTATATTGTAAATACGACGCCACATCGTTCGCATTACTATATAAATTTTTATGTGTTAACATAGCGCCTTTCGGTTTTCCAGTTGTGCCCGATGTGTATAGAATAACCGCTACATCTTCTTCATCTAGTTCAGGACCTTCGTAAGTTGTATCTCCAGTCCCCACAAAACTAGTAAACGTTTTCATTTTTTCGGTTTCTGTATGGTTAAAATCTGATGAGGTTTCGCATATGATGATGTTTTCTAATGAAGGAAGTCTTGTTGTAAGAGATTGTATAACAGGTAGAAGGACGTCGAGTACGATGATTGTTTTTACATCTCCATTTTGTAAAATATAATGCATTTCGTCTGCTGTATAAATTGGATTAACTGGAATAACAGTTGCTCCAGCTTTCATTGTTCCGTATAAACCGACCAAATAATGTGGTGAGTTCCCAACAACTAATGCGACATTGTCCCCTTTTCCAATGCCCATTTCTGCTAAATTGCTAGAAAACCTTGTGACCATTTTGTTTAATTGGTCATATGAGACCGACTGATCCATAAATATATAAGCCGGTTTTTCCCCCTTCTTTTTTGCCGTTTCAGCCAAAGATTGAACGAGATTCACAAAAACCCCACCTTTATAAAATTTATAATATTTAAAAATTCTAAATTAATTATATTAAAAGAAAATTAAAGTGGCAAGTGATATTCTATTAACTGCATATAGACAGATCACCTTCTCTTAGTTTACTTTGGAAAAATAAGGGGATTTTATTTACAAGTAATTTATAACACTAGACCAAAAATCATTTTAGGATAATATGCGTTCATCTTTTCTCTAAGTTTAGTAAGTTCCTCTTTATTTAACGTCGTATGCTCTCCAAACAAGTTAATCGCGTCCGCCCCATCTTCATGAAAATACACCGTCACATATAATGCCGGTAACCCTATATTGTCTTCATCTATTGATAAGACGACATCTGGTGTTTTATTAACAGTGCTGAATGTTTCATTTCTTTTCCACTTCTTATTTTGAAACATGTCTTGTATATCATGTATCTTTCGTTTGTTATCTGTATGCGTAAAATATATAACATTATCCTCCGCTGGTTTTCCGATAGACAAAATTATACGACTTGAGGGCGATCCACTGCTACACGCTGTCATTCCGACGACGAAGCTGAGTAATAATACAACGTACATTACCCTTTTCATTTCGATTCGCCTCCTTTTGTATATATATATTCCTTTACGAGGGGCGAATGTCCTGTGATTTTATGTTTTGTGGTAAATGAAATTATATGAGAGATTTTTCAGTTATATCAGCGCAGCTCGATTTATATCGGCGATTTTTCAAATATATCAGCGCAACTCCATTTATATCAGCGATTTTCCAGTTATATCGACTTACCGACAAAACCTGACAATCTACGCAAAAAGAAAGAGGCTGCCCATTATCGCAACCTCCCTTATTTTTAGAAGAATAAATGTAAGAAATCTTCTGTTGTAATGTTACCGAAGTAACGTGCGATATCTACGCCTTCTAAAGCTACAGTGAATGCATCTTTATCGAATTGAACGCCTGTTAGACGCTCTTCAATATCATGAACATCTAGTGAACCGAAGAAGTCGCCGTAAATTTTGCATTCTGTTACTGTTCCTTTTTTCACTTCAAGACGAACGTCAACTTGTCCAACTGGGAAGCGGTGTGAATGTTGTAAGTTGAACTTCGGTGATTTTCCGTAGTTCCAATCCCAATTTTGGTAACGTTCTTCAGAAAGTTTATGGATCTCTTTCCAATCCTCTTCTGTTAATTCATACGTTGGGATTTCTGTTTCTCCTTCGAAAATTGTTTCTAGAAGAAGTTGTCTAAACTCTTCTGTCGTCATTTCTTCGTTTAGGAACTCTGTAATGTTCGCAACGCGGCTACGGATTGATTTAATACCTTTTGATTGGATTTTATCCATTTTTACTTTTAACGCTGATACGACGTGATCGATTTCAGAGTCAAATAGTAACGTACCGTGACTGAACATACGACCTTTCGTTGAGAACTGCGCATTACCCGAAATTTTTCTACCTTCAGCTAAAATGTCGTTACGACCACTTAGTTCTGCATTTACGCCTAATTTACTAAGCGCTTTCGTTACAGGCTCTGTGAATTTTTTGAAGTTGCTGAAACTGTCTCCATCATCTTTCGTAATAAAACTGAAGTTTAAGTTTCCTAAATCATGATATACTGCACCTCCACCTGATAGACGACGAACGACATGAATACCTTTTTCTTTTACGTAATCTGCATTAATTTCTTCTACTGTGTTTTGGTTTTTACCAATGATTATCGAAGGCTCATTAATGTAAAACAGTAAATATGTTTCGTTAATATCTAAATTCTTCACACAATATTCTTCAATCGCTAAGTTTATTCTAGGATCTGTAATCCCTTTATTATCAATAAATAACATCGTATCACCTCATGAGTTCCATACGTAACCACTATGCGCTAACGTAATATGGCCACTGAAAATTTGTTTTGCTTCTGTTACTAAATCAGATGGGTTGCCTGTATGCGGTAAGTGCGTTAATAAAAGTTCTTTTACATTCGCATCTTTTGCAATACTTGCTACTTCTGTACTATTCATATGCCCTGCTTTTGCAGCCTCTTGATGTTCATACATATTACACTCACAAATGAAAAGATCAGCATCTTTCGTGAATGGAATGAATTCAGGAATATAACTTGAATCAGCGCTGTATACTACAGCATCATCTCCAGCTGTAATACGCATCGCAAAGCATGTAACAGGATGAACAGTTTTTAAGAACGAAATCGAGAATGGTCCAACTTGAAGTGTTTCTTCTGGATTGTACGCGATTCCTTTCGTATGTGGTTCATGCGTTAAAGAGTTGAATCCATTCTCATCAAACGTATGACCGTATATTGGTAATTCCGGTAGTTGCCTTGTTGTCGCACTCGTAATTAATCTCGCATATTGCAATACCCCAATGTCTGCAACATGATCATGATGATAGTGTGACAGTACAACTGCATCTATATGAGATGGTGTTATATATTTTTGAAGCTGTGCTAGTACACCACTACCACAGTCTACAAGTAAACGAAAACCATCGTGTTCAAACAAATACCCCGACGTTGCTTCTCCCGCTTCTGGAAAGCCGCCCCAAAAGCCGACAACAGTCATTTTCATATGTATCCATCCTTTCTAAAACCGAGTAGGAATGCATGTTTTACTTACATCCTACATTGTTAACTATAATCCATTTCCTAAACTTTTTCATTATTTTTCAATTTTGTTATAAAACAGTTGTTGACTTTTATTTTTTGTACTAATACAATGATAGTAAGAAATGGAAATGGAGGGATTGACATGATCGATCAACCAATGGAGTTTTTCAGAAATTTACCGACGAAAACTTGTGCACACTGCGGGAAAGAAATTGATGAGCAGCACGAAGCATACCATAACAAATGTGACGATTGCGTTCACGAAGAATAGTAGTTTGTGAACATAAAAAAACCCAGCAGACATAGTCTACTAGGCTAATAACATCTTATCCTTCATCGTTGAACCTTTCACCAAGAGCTCCAGTTCAAACTCATACAATTCTTTTTTTCGATAATTTTTCGTATGGATTTTATCCATCATTAGGTCGACAACTTTTCGGGCCATTTCATCAATTGGCTGTTCAATTGTCGTAATACCTGGTTCTGTAATCTGCGATAATATTTGATTATCAAAACCGATAACAGCAAGATCATCTGGAATGCTCCAGTTATGGCGTTTCGCCTCTGAGATAATTCCAGCTGCTACCTCATCGCCTCCTGCCAAAATCGCGGTAGGATTTTTTTTGTCCTTTAATACTTCATGGAATATTCGTTTTCCATCTTCCCAAGAGAAAGCGTTTTCAAGAAAGTCAATCGCTTCTACTTGGCGGCTCTTCTCAGTTATTGCACGTAAAAAGCCCATTTTTCGCTGCTGGCTAACGACTTTGGTTTCGTTACCACGGCAAAAAATAAGATTACGATATCCTTGATCTAACACATGCTTCGCAGCTATGTATGCTCCTTGCGCATGATCAAACTTCACTGTTGGAATATTTGCTTCCTCAATATATTCATTACACAACACGATTGGACCGTGCTGTAAGTATGGCTCTACATCTTCCCACGGATTTTCTAGTGAACATAGAATAATCCCATCTACTTGTTTCGTAGATAATAATTGTAAATACTCCATCTCTTTTTCCGGTAAATATCTTGTTTGACAAATAATCAGTTTATATTTATGTTCAGAAGCAGCAATCTCGATTGCTTCAATAAATCTACTGAAGAAAGGATTTGTAATCCTTGGAACTAGCACCGCAATTGTTTCCGTTTTTTGTTTACGAAGCCTTCTCGCCGCAGAATTAGGAACGAAGCCTAAATGCTTCATTGCTAATTGAACCCTTTTTTTCTTCTCATCTGAAACATATGGATGATTATTAATCACCCTAGAAACCGTTGTCCTTGATAACCCTGCTAATTTCGCCACGTCCTCTATAGTCGACACGAAATTCTCCCCCTTTGCATGAAAACGTTTTCTTAAATTGATTATATAGTATATTATTGGAAACTGCAATATCGGTTGTTATGATTTTACTATATTAATATTATACATAAGGAAAAGTCTGTTAATGCATGGGCAATATACTGCTTTTAGAAATTTACGTTATGTACATTCCTTTTCTTAATACCATATATCCTTTATTCAATATAAAACCCCATCAATACGTCATCTCCATATGATCCATCTTCATACTTTATTTGCTTTCTTTGTCTTCCTTCTTCTACAAAGCCCATACGTTTGTACACTTTAATTGCCCGATCATTAACAGAAACTACACCTAAACAAATTTTTTCTAAACCTTTCTGCCTTTTAGCCCAACTAATAAGAAATTCAATTAATTTCGTGCCGATGCCTTGATTACAATACGCCTCTTTAATCCCCATTCCCATTGTGCCTGCGTGTTGTAACCGTTCTAGTTCATATCGGTTGAAAATTAAAAAGCCAACTACCTTCCCATCTACTTCATACACGATATAAAGATTTCCTTTCTCATTGCTTTTCCGTATCTTTTCTCTTTCTGCATTCATATCATTCGGTAACTTCTTCGGGGATACTATGAAAAACTTTGTAGTATTTTCCGATAATATAATTTCTTTTCTAATGTTCATTATTGCTTCTGCATCAGCCTCTTTTGCTAATCGTATCATTGAATCACCTCGTACTTTTTCTTTTAAAAAATAATATTAAAACTATAAAACGTCCAATATGCAATATTGCATATTGAGAATCTTTTTACTCTTGATACAATATTCATACATCAAAATAAAAGGAATGTATGCAATGAATCCAATCTTAACAGCTGCAAAACAACTATTACATAAAGAAGAAAAGATTTTATCTACTTTAAAATGTTCACTTACTGGCTATATGATTACGCATAAAGTCCCATATCCTGGCATGTTACTTGCTACTAATAAAAGACTTCTCTTTTTTAGCCAATATAAAAACACATTCATTGCCGAATTTGATTATGAAAAAATTCTATCCATAGAAACGAAGAGAAGAATCTTTGACAAAAAAATAATATTTTACTATGAAGATGAATATATAACGCTTGGATACATTACAAGTTCGAATGTTGAAGCGTTCATAGACTTACTACAAAGAAACAGCAAGACTAGCACAGGCTTATAATCAGCGGGGATCCCCTCGCTGATTCATTATTTTAACTCCTCCCACTTCGTCCAAACTTCTCTCCCGTTTATACGGTACATATTATCCTCTCTATCCATAAACCTATGTACAATAAATTCACGTCTAATTGTACAAAAATCATCGTGATATTGTTTTATAAATGTATTCATTTCTTTTTCCGTATATTGATTTTCAGCGTTTAATTTGCTAATTAAATGCTCTAACAATACTAGTTTTTTCTTCTTTTGACCTGGAATCGATTTTAAACGATCCTCTTTATCGAAAAAGTTACGAATGGTCGTATCCCTAAATTTCATGTCACTTTCAGTCATTTTATTGTCCTCCATTAATTTTTATACAACAAAACTTTATTGTTTGTCCTTACTATTCTTCATTCTTTCACTTACAACATCCATAAAGTAATACCCACTAATAAGCACATAGTAAACTACAAGTATTCCTAGTGCATCTTTCATATTTATATATTTTTCTTTATGAAATAAGATAGGTGAAAGGGCGTAAACAAGAAAGATGATTAGCGGATTTAAGATAAAATAATAAGTAAGATTTCCTTTCATCATATCAACTCCTCTATTCTAGTTTTCTCTGTAAATTGTTGTAAATCCTTTTCTTTCGTTTAAACTGCACATGCGATATGGTGAAATTAAGGAGAAGGATGATTATAAATGATATTTCACTCTAAAATTGATAAATTTTTCTTATTCATTATCTTTTTTGCTATTTTTCACCATAGGTGCTTCAACACTGCTTCCTCTCTTATTCGATAATGAAGCTACTACGACAGACGTATATATTCTACTATCTATTTTCTTTGTATCTTCTGGTTTCCTATTATGGAATTCCTTTTTATTTTTACTCCTCTCACCCACACTTTCTTCAAACTGACTTACCACTTTTACATTTGCAACCTATTATTCAAATTAACAAATTAAAAATGGTAAATTATGTTACAATTAACTTATACATACTTTGGAGGGTACATAGTGAAAAAAGCTATTATAGTATTAAGCATTCTATATCTTATTTTAACCGTACATACAGGAGCTGTTCTTTTAGGAAAAGAAGATTATAGAAGTGCTATCAATACATTAAAAGAAACGAAAGAAGTCTCTTCATTTCAATCTGCAAAAGACGGTGTGATTTTATTAAAAGGAGCATTAACTACTGCGCAACCTATTACAGAGGAAAAACTTCAAAATAAAGAATTCGCACTCCTTGAAATTAATACGTATAAACGACGAAAAGCAAATTGGATAAACATTGATACAGAGCAACATATTGCAAAGCAGCTCTTACTAAATAATGAGGTTCTTCCTGCATTAAAAGAAATTCGTTTTTCGATGGAACCAATTACACTGTCAGGAAAAGATATTTCCATCGAAGATTACTCACTAAAAAAGGATGATACTCAATTAACAATTAAAAGTAAAGGATACCGATATACGGGAATAGAAAACAAATCAGACACTCTTATTTTTGGCATAAAAAAGGGGGATACCCTTGAAGGGTATAGTGGTTCTGAAATTCTAATAGGAAAAACAAAAGAGGAAATTGCTAGTAATATGAAACTATATACTTTTGCTGAAAAATATGGTCCATTTATTTGGATTGTAGCTACAATTATTCTTATAAGTATCGTTATATACTTGTTCCGTAAAAACAGAAAAACAAATGAACTTTCTCAACCAATGAAGTGAAACTTTAATCAGTGGGGGTTTCTTCATCCCCCACTGATTATTAGCCCTCACCAATCGGGCTTTAATGGGCAGTTGATCCCCACCTAACTTCTTTGCTTTCGCTGAATTTTGAGGTGGGGTCTTACTGCCCATCATTAAAGCGGGATAAAACAAAACTAATAAAAAAAGCACCAAAAAGGTGCTTTTATCTACGCTTCAACCGATTGATTTTCAAGCACATTTTTAAATTGTCGTTTGTGCATCAAAGTTAAGGAAGCGATTGTTCCAAGTGATAATACAACGATAAAGATCATGAGCATTCCTATGTTTTGCCACATGAAGTCAAAGTCTCCACTCGATACGACTGCTTTCAATCCTGATACAGAGTATGTCATCGGTAACCAAGCATTGAATGGTTGTAAAAACTTCGGAATCAATTCTAGTGGGAATGTTCCGGCACTTGTTGTAAGCTGCATAATTAATGTGATGATGGCGATAAAACGGCCTGCATCACCAAAAGCTGTTACTAAACATTGAATTAATGCGATAAATGCTAAGCTTGTAACGATGCTAAAGAGTATGAAGTACGGAATACTTTGTACTTCTACACCTAATCCAAACAGTAATATAACATCTGCTACTATCGCTTGAATAATACCGACCGATAGTAAAACACCGAACTTACTAATAAACCAGCTAAACCCTGATTTTGGAACACCGACTGTATCACGTAATGGATATACAATTGATAATAGTAATGCCCCAACAAATAAACCGAGTGATAGGAAATACGGCGTAAATCCGGTTCCGTAGTTTGGAACTTCCGCCATTTTCTCCGTCTTCACTTTTACAGGACTTGCAAACATATCATACGTTTTATCCGTCCCTTTTACTTCACCAGTTTTTTCTGCTCCTTCGCCAAGTTTCTCTGCAAGTTCACCTGAACCATCGTTTACTTTCACTAGTCCATCAGTTACTTTTCCTGATCCGTCTGCTAGTTTATTTACGCCGTCGATTAGCTGGGTTGAGCCATTTGACATTTGATTTAGGCCACCATTTAGAGTACCTAAGCCCGTTGTTACTTGACCAGATCCATCTGCTAATTGATTTACGCCACCTGCCATTTGGTTTGCTCCTACAGATAATGTTCCTAAACCATCTGTTACTTGACCCGAACCATCTGCTAATTTGGATACTCCTACAGATAATGTTCCTAAACCACCTGTTACTTGACCCGAACCATCCGCTAATTTCGTTACGCCTACAGATAATGTTCCTAAACCGCCTGTTACTTGACCCGAACCATCTGCTAATTTGGATACTCCTACAGATAATGTTCCTAAACCGTCTGTTACTTGACCCGAACCATCTGCTAATTGATTTACTCCTGCAGATAATTGGCCTAATCCTGCTGTCACTTTTCCAGATCCGCTTTGTAGTTGCGTTACTCCATCAATTAATTGAACTGATCCATCTTTTAATTTATCGGCACCTATTTTTGCATTATCTAATCCCTCACCAAATCCATGAAACTTACTAACAAATTCATTTTGTGCGTTCGTTAATTTCTCAATACCACCTGCCAGAGTTTTTATCCCTGCTGGGTTTGGTAATTTGTTTTGCAATCCATTTGTTGTTTGATGTATTTCGACTTTTACTTGTTTTACTTCTTCATTTAATTTATTTGTTCCACCTGCTACTCCGGCAGCTTTTTGCTGAACTGTCGCTGTACTTTTTACAGCACTTGTTATGAATGGTTGTAACTGCTCTTGATATTCTTTTGGTAAACTTTCAATTTGCTTTTGTAAATTCGCTACCTCTTGCGCTGCTTTTTTAGCATCTCCTGCTGTTGATTGTGTAAGTTCATTTAACTGATTTACATTCGCCCCAGCTCCATCTATTTTGTCATTTACTGTACTCAATATAGAAGGAACTTTCGACTGCATTTCCTCTAAGCCTGCAGCAGACTTTTGTACGTTACTATTTAAATCTTGCAATCCCTTTTGAATTTCTTGAGACCCTTTTTCTAATTGACTTTGCCCTTCAACAAGTTTTCCCATACCATTTGATAGGTCAGTTGTTCCTGTTTTTAATTCATCGGATTTACTTACTAATTTGTTCAAGCCACCGGTCACTTTCTCAGATCCATCACGCAATTCACCCGTTTTACTATTTAACGTATTTAAACCATCTGTTACTTTGCCCGATCCGTCTACTAATTTCCCGATACCTGTATTACTATTTAATGCATGTAAACCATCTGTTACTTTTCCTGATCCATCTACTAGTTTCCCAATACCTGCATTGCTATTTAATGCATGTAAACCATCTGTTACTTTGCCTGATCCATCTACTAATTTTCCGATACCTGCATTGCTATTTAATACGTGTAAACCATCTGTTACTTTGCCTGATCCATCTACTAATTTCCCAATACCTATCTGCATTTCACCTGTTTTGCTATTTAACGTATTTAAACCATTTGTTACTTTGCCTGATCCATCTACTAATTTATTAGATCCATCTGCTAATTTCTGAACTCCATCCTTCATCTCCCCAGACTTCCCTTGCAGTGTATGAAGGCCATCCGTCACTTTACTTGAACCATCATGCAGCTCACTTGATCCGTCGTGTAGTTTATTTGCTCCTTCCGCCCCATCTGCTAATCCTTTTGAGACGTCTTGAATGGAATCAAACATTTTCTCTGCATATGTTTTCGTTAACGTGCTTGATACTTCAGTTTTAATCTTTTCAATGGCTGTTCCTCCAATTTGTGAAGATAAGAAGTTTAAGCTTTCGTTTGGAATGTACTCTAAGTTTAATGGCTTTGGATTGTCTTTTAGTAACGTTGTAGCGTTACTTGAGAAGTCATCTGGAATGCGTACTAACATGTAATACTTTCTACCTTCCATTCCTTTCTTCGCTTCTTTTTCACTTACGAACTCCCATTTAAAACTCTTATTATCTTTTAAATTATCAACGAGCCCTTTTCCGACCTCAATTGATTTCCCATCAAATACTGCGCCTTTATCTAAATTGACTACTGCAACTGGTAAGTCATCTAACTGTTTATACGGATCCCAAAAGGCCCACAAAAACATCCCTGCATATAAAATCGGTACGAATAAGACCGCAATAATTGGAATTAATATTTTTTTACTTTTTATAATTTCCGTGAACTCTTTCCGAAGTAACTGATTCCCTTTCATAATTTCTCCCCCTTTTATAAAATGACCAAAATGTTCATATAGTCATTTTTACCCAAACAAAAAGGCTATACTTGTTCATACATATGCCTTATCCCCGAATTTATTACTATGCAACTTTTTCTTATTATGATTATAATTTTTCTATATCCCCCCTTAACTTAAATATATGACCGTATTGTTCATTTGGTCATTTTTTATAAAATTAAAAGGATTATCTTAGTTTGACAATCCTTTTAGTAAATAAAGTTCAAATAACTCTGCAATTTTTTCTTTTTCTAGCGGTTCGTGATTTTTTTCCCAATCAAAAATAAGCGATACATATAGACGAAGCATAATAAATGCTGTAATTTCTGGATCACATTTGCTAATTTCACCTTTTTCAATCGCAATCTTTAAATACGATTGAATAACAGAAACGATTTCCACATCAACTTGTTGCATCACTTCTTGTACTTCTTTCGTTCCCATATCGCGCTCTTCTTGAATTAATTTAATCATGAGCTGATGTTCTTTTCTAAATTCCAAGATGCTATATAATGCTCTATGTACATTTTCAAAAAATGAAACATCTGAACGAATTGCACTTTCTGCAACTTGCTTCATTTCTGTAATTAAATTAGAAATAATTTCACCAAATAACTCTTCTTTATTTTTGAAAAAAGTATAAATCGTTCCTTTCCCTACATTCGCTAACTTCGCTACTTGATCCATCGTTGTTGCTTTATAGCCGAACGCTGAAAAAGACTTTGTTGCAGCCTCAATAATAGAACGTTTTCGATCTATTGCCACATCATCACCTCCAAAAATGACCAATTGGATAATATAGTCAATCAGTACATCTTTGATATTACCACACGCTTACATTCTATACAAGTTCTCTTTTTATTATTTCCAGTATAAAAAAATTTCAGTCAGTGTATATCATACTTTCCATAGTTTATCAGAAGAAAAGAGAAAAGGAAAAGATGTTCTAGAGATATACATCTTAAGAACACCTTTTTGCTATTTCAACATAGAAAGCATAATTTTCTCTAATTCTTCTTTATTTACATTCTTATCGAATACTGCTTCTCCTGGGTTCTCTAAACTATGATTAATAATAACGATTTGGTATGCACTATTTTTCCCTTTTGCTGGAACAATCATCTTCATACCTTGTAAATTACTATCCGAGTGATGAGTAGCGTAGAATATTTGATTACCTTCTAATTCGTACTGTTCAATATTTTCTTCTACAACAAATAAAGCATGGAACGGATCTTTACTTTCTCCAAATACTTGTGATTGATAAGTTGTATAGTTTCCTTTTCCGTTTGTATACTCTAATTCTATAATTAACTCGGGTCTTCTCTTAATAAAACAACTTACCTTTTCATCCTTTAGATCGTAGCCTTCAATTGTGTAAGTTGGCTTCTTAATTTGAAAATCTACATGTTCCTGCGCTTCCTTTACCGTGTAATTTAAAGATTCTTCCACTTTGTCATTAAACGGTTTTGATTGATCATAAAGTGCATATAATTTTTCACGATCAGCTTCTGTTAAACGTTCTTCCCTAAAAAATATTGACTCGTAGTCAGAATCTCTCGGAGCACCTTTTTTCTGTATATTAATAATTTCTTTATACAACTTTATGTACTGTTGGAACTCATCTGTTGTTAAAGCCTTTTCAGCTAAATATAAATAATCTGTCTTATTTTCATACACTCTTGCTGAATACCTATATTCTTTTTTTGCATTTTCTTCTGTACCAAACAGCATATCTACAGCATTTTGGAAAGCATCCTTTGACTGCTCTACTTTATCCTCTTGCTTTTCTTTTCCTTCCGTTGCACGTGCGTTGAATAAAGAAAGAGATGCTATAGCAACTATGACAATAACTCCAAGTAAAGAAAGACGATACGATTTCTTTTGGAATTTTTTAATCATAATGATTCTCCTTTTTAGTAATCGTTTATTTCTACTTAAATTTGCTAGGCTTGGTACTTGATAGGAATAGTGTTCTAAAAGGGTAATAATTGTATGACCGTATGCAATTTGTTCCTCTTTATCTATAAAAGTAAGTGCATATGCATCACAGGCTAATTCTTGATCTTCTCGCATACAAAAATAGGCGTACCAAAGAATTGGATTGAACCAATTTAATAGGATTAAACTGTACATAATCCAATTTACAGCTACATCGTTTCTCTTAATATGAGCTAACTCATGGTAAAAGACATATTGTAATTGTTGTTCATTTAATACTTTCATATGTTTTTTTGATAGTAATACTTTCGGGCGAAAGAAACTAAAAACCGTTGGACTTGCAATCTTTCCTGCAAGACGTAATGAAACTGCCTTCTTCATTTTCATAGACTGCTTACAGCGATTAAACACTGTAGTGACCTGTTCGTCCGTAATATCCGGTTGTTTCTTTATGTAAGAATATAAACGTCTATTTGTAAGAAACGTGATGGCTGCTAATATGATTACCCCAGCTAGCCACACATACAAAGCAAGTTTGTATAAAGAAAATGTAGTCTGTTTTTCCGAACTGACTTTTACTTCCGGTTCGCTAGTTTTTGTCACCATTTTAGAATTTGATTCCAATTCCACTTTTCGGTCGCTTTCTATGTTCACTATATTCTCAGTAGCCGGCATATTTTTTGGAATAACTTCCGATACGCTAGAACTATAAGAAAGTAATGAGTAAATGCTATAAGAGCTATCTGGCGACCACGGTAAAAGGAGTCTTATCATTAATACGATCCACAGCATATATTGCCACCGGGGGGTTAATTTATTTCTAAATAGAACTTTTATACATAAAATAAATCCGACTAATATGCTAGCCATAAGTGACGTTTCTATAAGCCAATCAAAAAAATGAGGAAGGTATACATTTATAAGCGTGTTTATCATTTTTATCAATCCTTCCTCTTATTCTCCTCTGTCTTCTCATCTAAAATGCGTTTTAATTCATTAATATCTTCTGAAGATAAATTCTCCTCTTTTAAGAAATTAACAAGTAATGGCTTAAACGCTGCACCGCAAAAACGTTTTAGTAAAGATTTCGTTTCCACTTGCAAATAATTATCTTGTGATACTAACGGGTAATAAGCGTACATACGCCCTTTATCTTGATGGTAAGAAACGGCTTCCTTTTGCACTAATCGATTAATTAATGTGCGGATTGTTTTCGGTTTCCAGTCCATTGCATCTTCCAGTTCTTCTATAATTTCATTCGCTGTTTGCGGAGAACTCGACCAAAGTACTTTCATAATTTCTAATTCCGCTTCAGATATTTTAGGTAATTGATTTGTCATCGTATGTTTCACTCCTAAGTATTACATTTGTAATCCATAATTAAGATTACAAATGTAATACTTAATTGTCAACCATATTTTAGAAAAATTAATTTCAGCTAAACCTTACTTCACAACAACAAAATTCCTCTTTTTCAAATAATCAAATAAAAAAACAAGAAAATCTTTACAATTAATAGTAATATAGAAAATAGACAAGTTTATCAAAACAGTGGAGGCTTTTTCAGTCATGATGCGTGCACTTCGTTTAAATATAAAGCAAGCTTTTTGTAGTCGTATTTCTTTAATTATGATGCTTAGTGGATTCGTTCTTATTTGCATTTATCACTATTATTATGTAATTCGTTATTTAGGAAACGCAGCAAATGGTCCTATATCAACAGATTTAAAATGGATTGGATTTCGCGACAATGAAATGGATGTTTATTTATTATTAATGCCAGTTATTGCGAGTTTCCCCTTTAGTACAAGTTACAATTCGGATAAGTCCGATGGTTTTAAACCGTTTGTGAGTAAGGGGATTTCTATATTTCCTTATTCAGTAGCGAAATATATCGTTACGTTTTTTTGCGGAGGATTTCTTTATACACTTCCATTCATCTTATCGTTATTATTTTGCAAATTAACCATTCCAGACGGAACACCTACGGTTGGTTCAGGCATCATAAATGCTGATGGAATGTTCGCAAACCTATATTTTGATGCGCCTCTCACTTACATTGCTGTATATATCGGAATTAATTTTTTATTTGCAGGTTTAATGGCCCTTTTAGGACTTGCTGCATCTGTATGGTCACAAAAAGACTATATGGCAATTCTCTTTCCATTTGCAGCCGCCTCCATTCCTTACGTCCTGCTAAATACAATACTTCCTTCAATAGGCGGAGCACCTTTTCATTTATATGATCCGAAACAACCATTGCAAGGCATGTCACCATATATTTTAATGACGCAATGTGCTTTCTTCCTTTTCGTTAGCTTACTTATGTATATACAAGGAGTAAAGCGGGATAGAAAAAAATATAAAAGAAGACTGCAAAAAAGAGAGCGGTGTAGAAAAGCGTTTCAAGTATAATAAAACCCTAATTTCCTTACTATATTGGAAATTAGGGTTTATTTACTATTCACTTATGGCGTACCTGCCAACCCCCATAAAATAACGACCGCTACAAAATAAATCGCTTTAATACCTACAACTAAACATAATGAAACAATTGCATATTTACTTAATTCTCTTCTTGCACCTATTAAAGTGAAAATAACCGCCAAACTAAATGTTATATAAGAAGCTGCTGTATGTATTAAGTTATACGTAATATCTAGATTGCTTGTAAGTCCTGTTATATCAGCTACAAACTGAAGCATGATGATCGTACTAAAAAAAATTGCAAACTGATTCATTACCTTTCCATTTATTTGTAACTGCATTGTTGTCCTCCTTGTTAAAAACTGAATATTCAATCAATTTTATCATTAGATTACAAAAAAAGGAATCATCTCTTTATACTATTCTATAACGATGCAAAAAAAGAACGCTTAGTCACCTAAGCGTTCCCCACTTTAAGAAGCCTTCTTCAAATCAATTTGAGCAAGTACTGGGTCGTGGTCACTTACACGTCCGTGTTCTTTCATAATGTTTGAGTTTAAGTGTACTGGGTCTACAATTGTGTGTGGTGCGATATTGTTTGTTACTAAAATATGATCTAACACTTGTGCATTTCCTTCGTGAATGTACGTGTAACGATTCTCTTTCGGCACTGTGTTTAACATATCTTTTAAGATTGTTCCCTCTAGTGTTTTTAGTGGTTTAGAGAATTCGAAATCGTTCATATCACCTAACACAACAACTGGTGCATTTGTATTCTTTTTCTGAATTCCTTGCACGAAATAATTTACTTCTTGTGCTAACTGAATTCGTTTGTCTTCACTCTTTAATACGAGCGGCTGCACTTTTCCAAATGGCGTTGCATCTCCTAGTTTTGAGTTTAAGTGATTTGCAACGACAACAATGTTTTGTCCTTGGAACGTAAATTCTGCCGCTAGCGGTTTACGTGTACTTTCAAACAATGGATTTTCGTCTCCAATACGAACAACATTCTTATCAAGTAACTTCGGTACCGTCGCTAATTTCACGCGTGATGGATTATAGAAGAAGCCGACGCGAATATTCGCTCCTGGTGCTCCTCCATCTTGATTATTGTTTGGAGCGATTTCTACATACTCATACTTCGGTCCACGAATTTCTAGAACTGCATCAATGATACGTTTTGCGCTTAATGACGCATCTGTTGTACCGTCATTAATTGATCCGTTATTATCTTGCATTTCCTCTACACCGATAATATCTGGCATTTTTAAATTGTATTTAATAGAATACGCTAACGCTTTTACTTTTTCATCTGTTGTTTCTTTTTTATTCGCCGAGAAGTTTTCAATGTTATATGTAGCAACCGTTAACTTATCAAGACGTGGCTGAATATTTGCCCCTACTTGCTTAAATCCACCATCCACTACAGCTGGCAGTTCTGTTATTGGCGAAATACGGAAAGAACCGTAATCATATCCTACTACCCCTGTTATATCTCCAGTAAAAGTATCTCCTACTTTTGCTACATAATCGCGAGGTACTTTTACAGAAAGGCGCTCTGGGTTTAATTGATTTTCATCTAATAGAGGTGTGCCATATTGTGTTACTATTTTATCTCCACCATTTTTTACTGTTACATATAAATTTCCGTTTTTCTGAGGTGTAATAATTTTTGGTGTTGGCATCGTAACACGCATACCTTCTATACTTTCATAGAAGTCGATTGCATCTTCATTTGGATCAAATAAACCAAATGCATCATTATCAATAATCTGGTCCGGGATTTTCACACCGTTTTCCCCAAGTACAATCGGTGCTGGCAAAGATTGATCTTTTGCGATTACAGCAACGCGGCTCGCTTTAATTTCAGTCGTCGTTAAGTCTGTTTCAAATCGTTCTGCATATCCTGGTCCAACATATTCTTCTACTACTCCATCAACTTGAATAAGATCTCCTACTGCTACATTCACATCTTTTTTATATACGTACATACCTTCTGAAGTAGCTGGATCATTATCTGGCTGATTATCTTCTATATAAAAGCCGTTTTTATCAAGCGCTGTGACAACGCCTTCCACATTGTTTACTTTCTTCCCGTTGTAAGGAGACATATGTGATTTCCCTTGAATGTCATGAATACGAACCTGTTCATTATTTACGATAATAAATGAAAATGTCGAAATTGCTGAAGGAGTAAGTCCTTCTTTTTCTGCGATTGCTTTCACTACACTATTTTCATTCACTATAATTTGTCCATTATAACGAACGCTTTTATTAGTAGGATTAGAGCCATCTAACGTATAGTAGATTGTTGCGCCTTCTGTATTCGTCGTTAATGTTATCGCTGTTCCTTTAGCAACTTCTCCACCGTTCGGTGAAGCTACTACATCGCTAACACGGTTTTGTCCTTCACCTTGAAACTTATAAGCTGTTACTGATTTTAGACCTGGGTTACTAAAATATAATTCAAGGGTCCCAGTCAAACTAACTTTCTTCCCGATATTTTCAGGGTGATCTTTTACATTCACTGCCGTTCTCACATCACCTTTCGGTAACTGAACGGGCATGATTTTGTCTGGATTCGTTTCGTTTGGCGAATCTGCAATTGCTACGTTTGTATCATCAAACTTAGCTGGATCCTTCGTATATTTAGAAGAACTTTGCGTATATCCAACAATATATCCTTCTACTATCCCCTTCGTTTTCCCTTGCTGCTTAAATACTTGAATTGCTTTTTCTACTGACATAGAAGCAGTTTCTTCTGCTTGCGCTAAAGTTCCAGTAAATGAAAGCAATAGCAAGAATGATAAAAAGACACTTAACAATTTCTTCACAGCCATTTTCCTCTCTCTATTTCATATTTTCTCAGCATTTCTATCATAACAAATGATTCGTTATATAGAACTATATTTCGACAAATTTTACAAAAGATTTATTTAATTTACAAGCTTTCAAACTATAATACAAAATAATAATTTTACACCTTCTACAAATACACTCTATAATGTTAGAGAGAGAAAACAGAAAATATCGACATTTAATTGGCATGTAAAATGGATTCATTTGAATAGGAGTGATTGGATGGAAGTGCAAACAGAAACATACCGCGCAGCTATGAATGGAACATTAGAACGTCATTTTTCAGATATGATTGCCGTTATACCAACTAGAATTACAATTGAGCAGTTAAAACAGCGACTAGAAACGATCGCTACTAAAGTTGATGATTTAAAAATTGTTTATAGTGATGAGACAAGCCTTATTGTTGAATTACATATGGGTGAAACAGTCATACCGTATGAACTGCATATTGATGAACCGAACGATCCAGAAGGATATAAAATGTACAATAGACAAGATGCTACAATCGTAGATCGTAATTTTGAAGATGCAGCTTTCGGCACTGAAATTTTCACTCGTACGCTATTTGTAGGCGATGTACTGGACTGCTTTTTCCAGCAGTTACAGTTCTTATGGAATCTCGCCCCAGATTTGTTATTTGTAATCGATTCAAGTGCAGCAATGAAAGTGATATCTAGAAGCTATATTGAATATCACGTTGAAAATGAATTATTACCTGACATTCCTGACTTATACGTTATTCATTCCGTTTATGAAGACGATAAAGACGGTGAGCCTACGCAATATTGGTTTCATACACACGGTCTTTTAAGAGCAGGCGTAACTGAAATAGAGTTAATTATTCCAAATCGCATTTCTTCCTACTACGGCATTAGCGATCTCTTTCAAACATTTGCTAATAATGCCGTTGAGAATGGACAAGTCCCTATGAATGAGCCTATCGTTATCGCGCATAGTCAGCAAGGTTCTATACATACAGTCGCTGTTCCGTGGGAAAAAGGATTATCTTATATAGGGCATAAAACGAGTATGGACCAATTATCTTCAATCGAAGATGAGGAAGTGAAACTACAACCAATAGATGCACAAAATACATTCTTAGGCGGAATGGATGCCCGAGATGAATACCATCAATCTCCATCCGTTCTCTTATTCAAATTTAATACTTCAGAAGAATATATTGAAAGTTTTTTCAAAGAACACGAGGAAGCTACAGGGCTCATGTTCTATAAAACAAATAGTGAAACCGATCGTATGGCTTACAATGCGAAAAATACTTTTGGGTATTTCAGCAACATTTTTCACATTGAACAATCAAATGAAGATTTTCGTTTCCTTGCTAAGTTTGGTGTCTCCTACGAAGAAGGAAAAAGTGAACATATGTGGTTTGAAATGCAAAACATTACGGAAGATTTCATTCAAGGAATACTCATTAATGAACCATATTTTATAGAAGATATGAGTGAAGGAAATAGTTATCATTTAGATTTTGATAACTTAACAGAGTGGGTTATTTATGCAGGAGATGCTGTTATAAAGCCAAATAACTTATATATGTTTATTGGCGAATAAGTATTTTATATAATAAACGAAACGCCTTCAATATGATTGAAGGCGTTTCTTATAATTTATTGTGCGATTAATTCAGCATCTATTACTTTCTCCAAATGAGATAATACACGCTTTGCAGCTTCCTCACCTTGATTAATACAGTCTGGAAGTCCAGCGCCAGCATAGGAGCTACCTGCCAAGTATATACCTGGCAACTCTTTCTCCATAAATGTTGTGAGCTGTTTCATTCGCTCGTTATGGCCTACTGTATATTGAGGCATCGCTTCTTTCCAGCGACTTACGATTGTAAACTCTGGATCCTCTGTAATATCCATCGTCTTCTTTAAATCTTCTAGTACGAGCTGAACGAGTTCTTCTTCGGTTTGTTCTACAACCGCTTCATCACCAGCACGTCCAACGTAACAGCGAAGGAGTGTTTTTCCTTCTGGCGTTGTATGCGGCCATTTTTTATGCGTCCACGTACATGCTGTAATGGTGTAATCGCTATTTCGTGATACGACAAATCCTGTACCATTAATATCGCGCTGGATTGCAGACTTTTGGAAAGCAAGTGCCACATTCGCAACGGATGTGGATGGAATATTACGGAAGAAACGAAACTGCTTGTACTGAGCAAACATGGACGGCAATACTTTATGCGAAGTTGCCACTACGATGGCGTCCGCTTCTATTTCTTTTCCGTTACTAAGAGTAATTGTATAACCATCACCCTGTTTTGCAACTTTTTCAATGCGAGTTCCCTTTATTATCGTACCTTCATGCATCTTTGCTTCGAGAGATTTTACGATAGATTCTAAACCTGTTTTCACTGTTTGGAACATTCCCTTTTTCGGTTCAGCTTTCTCTTCTTTCGGAGCGAGCGTACGCATACCGAGTGAAATACTGCGATGTTTCTGCTCAATCTGATACATTTGCGGGAATGTTGACATTAAGCTCATTTCATCAATATCCCCTGCATAAATACCCGATAGTAACGGTTCTATTAAGTTTTCAACCACTTCGTTTCCAAGACGATGTCTGAAAAATTGTCCGAGTGATTGATCAGATACTGGCTTTGACCTCGGCATTAATAGATCAAAACCAGCTCTTAGTTTACCAATTGGGGAGAACAGCCCGGAAAATAGAAACGGCGTAATTTGCGTTGGAATTCCCATCATTGATCCGCTCGGCATTTTATGTAACCGATTGTTTACGAGGATAAATGATTGACCGGCTTGATTATTTACAAGTTCATCGCCAAGACCTAATTCTTTCACTAATCTAGCTGCACTTTCTTTTCGTGCTAAGAAAGAATCCGGTCCGCGCTCAATTGTAAATCCATCTTTTCGAACGGTTTGAATTTTTCCGCCAAGTTTACCCGATGCTTCTATAAGTAATGTATCAATCGGCAAGTTTTTTTCATGAATATTTTTTTGTAAGTTATACATTGCTGTTAATCCAGTGATGCCTCCGCCGACGATCACAACTTTTTTCCTCAAGCAGGCTCCCCCTTTCTTCTTACAGTACAGATTCTTTTTTCTTTAATACAACATCTGTTAAACAATCAATAAATGCGTCCGATGCATTTGGCATTTCTGGACGATAATATTTCGCACCAATTTCATCCGTTACAACTTTACACTCAAAGTCGTTGTCATATAAAACTTCTAAATGTTCTGCAACAAATCCAACTGGTGCATATACGAATGAAGTATAACCGTGCTTTTCATTTAGTTCTCTCGTTAAATCTTGTACATCTGGACCAATCCAAGGATCTGGTGTGTTTCCTGCACTTTGCCAGCCTACTGCATAGTTTGCTACTTCAGCTCCGCGCGCGATATAATCCGCTGTTTCATTTAATTGATCTGGATATGGATCGCCCATTGCAATAATTTTCTCTGGTAAGCTATGTGCAGATACGATTAATACTGCTTTTTCACGCTCTGCATCTGACATACCGTTATATATACCTTTCACTGCATCAACCCAGTACTGGATGAATTTCGGCTCTTTATACCAGCTATCAATGCCGTGAATTGTTAAGTTTCCAAGTTTCTCAGCTTCTTCTTGTGCTCGTCCAACGTATGATTTCACGCTAAACGTAGAATAGTGAGGTGCAAGAACAAGTGCGATTGCATCTTGTATTCCGTCGTTATGCATATCTTTCACCGCATCTTCAATAAACGGTTCAATATGTTTTAAACCAAGATACATATGGTACTCTACTTCATCTTGTACTTCATTTAAACGCTGTTCTAACTTCTTAGCTTGCTCTAATGTAATAGTAGCTAAAGGAGAAATACCACCAATTGCACGGTAACGCTCTGTTAAATCTTCCAGCATTTCAGGACTTGGCTTTCTTCCTCTACGAATATGTGTATAGTAACGTTCAATATCTTCTTCTTTATATGGCGTTCCGTATGCCATTACAAGCAAACCAATTTTCTTTTTCATACAGCAATTCTCCTTTACTTCGCTAACTGCCCTTTAGAGTATTCATGAATAAATGTAGTTAAACGTTTTAATGTATCCGGATTTACTTCTGGGAATACACCGTGACCTAAGTTAAAGATATAACCCGGCTGTTTCATCCCTTGATCTAAAATACCTTTTACATGTTCTTCAATAACAGACCATGGTGCAAGTAAGAATGAAGGGTCCATATTACCTTGTACCGCCTTATGAACGCCACGTGCACGTGCTTCTTCAATCGGTAAGCGCCAGTCTAAGCCGACTACATCAAGCGGTAAGTCGTGCCACTCATTCACTAAGTGTGCAGCTCCTACGCCGTGCATAATCATCGGTACACCCATCTTACGAACTTCTGCAAAAATACGCTCCATTGCTGGTTTAATAAATACGCGATAATCTGCTACATTTACTGTTCCAACCCAAGAATCGAAAATTTGAACTGCTTTTGCTCCTGCGTTTATTTGCGCTTTTAAATATGTAATAACCATATCTGCTAGTTTATCCATTAAAGCGAACCAAGCTTTTGGCTCTGCATACATGAACGCTTTCGTATTATGGTAGTTACGAGATGGACCGCCTTCAATCATATAGCTCGCTAATGTAAATGGAGCTCCTGAAAAACCGATTAACGGTACGTCTAACATTTCTGTCGTTAATAAACGAATTGTATCTAGTATGTACGGTACGTCATCTTCTGGATTGATTTCCCCTAGTTTTTCTACGTCTTGTAAAGAACGGATTGGATTATCAATAACTGGGCCAATACCTGATTTAATTTCTACATCCACACCAATTGCAGGTAGTGGTGACATAATATCTTTATAAAGAATTGCTGCGTCTACGTTATATTGATCAACCGGCAATTTTGTAACGTAAGCACATAACTCTGGATTATGTGTAATTTCAAATAAAGAATACTTTTCTTTAATCTTTCTATATTCCGGCTGTGAACGACCTGCTTGACGCATATACCATGCTGGTACATAATCGGTACGTTCCCCCCTACATGCTTTTAAAAATGTCTCATTTATAGTTCTTACCAAGACCCTTGCTCCCTTCCTTACCAATGCTTCGAATACGTTCGATATTTATCTTTTTTTACTATACAGCTTGTAAAAACAAAATGCATAATATTATGTACGTTGTTCATTAAATTGACACAAACATTCTTAAAAACGCTTACTATTTTCACAACATTCTTATTATAACACAGAGAAAAACTATGGTTTAGCTACTTTTGACTTTTCTCCTTCACGATTCGTTTGTGTATTATATGGTACAACGTAAAAGCTCGGTTTTGAAAATATGTTAACGAACTTTTCCTCATATTCCCCAGCACCATTTACAGTGCTAACATGTGTATGAATTCCGTTCTCCACTCTATAGATTCGGTACATAATTCTGTTATCTGGAAGTGGCGTCCAACTTAATTTTGCTTTAAATAAACCGAAAGGGCTAAATGATAGTTTCATTTTTACATCTTCAATTTTGCGCAGTCGAATCGGAGCGCCGATTGTTTCCACACCTTCAGGCTTCATAAACTTCTCTTTATGTTCTACATTAGCCTTCGTTAAAATTTTCTTAAACAATTTTGTCGCAGATGCACTTTCTCCTTGCAACTGATGCTCCTTATCCGTACGGTCATAACCAATCCAAACAGCGCCTACTAAGTTCGGTGTATAGCCGACGAACCACATATCTCTTGCTCCCTTATCGTCATTTGGCAATGAAGTTGTACCTGTTTTCCCAGCTAACGCACCGTTATATACACCAACTCTCGCTGTTCCTTCCTTCACAACTCCTTCTAACATTTTCGTCATATACCATGCTGTCTGCTTCGAGAAGATTTTCGTCTCTACTTTTGGAGATTCCCCAATGACTGCACCGTGTCTATTTAATACTTTATCAATAACGTGCGGCTCAATAATATTTCCATTTGCTAAAAATGAACGATACATTTTTACAAGATCAAATGTTGAAACGCCATTTTTTAGTCCCCCAAGCGCTGTACTTAAACCAGCATCTGCAATATGGACATTTCCTTTTTCTAAATATTGCTTTCCTTCTTCTACCCCTAACTCATTTAATAAAGAAACTGCCGGTACGTTTGCCGACTCTAAAATCGCATCATACATCGTCATTTCTTTTGAATACTCATGATTATAATTTCGAGGTTCATACCCTTCAAAAGAATTTCTTTCATTCGTTAATAAAGAATACGGATTATACTTTTTCGTTTCTAGTGCTGGTGCATAAACGATAAGTGGTTTTAAAACAGATCCGGGCTGCCTTTTGGCAAAAACACGATTAAATCCTCTCGGGACGTACTTTCTTCCCCCAATCGCCGCTTTAATCCCTCCCGTACGATTATCCATTAATAAGAAAGCACCTTGCGCCCCTTCTTCTTTCCCAGGAAAATTCCTTGCATCTTGAAACTGGTTATATGCTACCTTTTGAATCTTTTCATCCATAGGTACGACAAACGTATATCCTCCGCGAAGTACTTCTTGATGAGACAACCCGTATAAACGAGCGGCTTCATCTATGACCATATCAATATACGGCATATATGCAAGCTCATTCTCATCTAAATTTTTATATAGAGCAATTGTCTTCCCTTGATAACGAACGCTTTCTTCTGCAGTCAAATAGCCTTGTTTATGCATAAGTGACAATACTAGATCGCGGCGTTCCTTACTCTTCTCTGCAGAATAGTACGGTGAATATCCGTTTGGTGACTTCGGAAGGCCTGCAAGCATTGCCCCTTCCTCTACTGTTAAATCCTCAACATTTTTATTAAAATATAACTTTGCTGCCGCTTGAATACCGTAAGCCCCATGACCAAAATAAATATGATTCATATACATTTCAAGAATTTGTTGCTTCGTATATTTTTGCTCTAATTGAAGAGAAATTGCGACTTCCTTCAATTTACGCGTAAATGTTTTTTCACGAGTTAAAAAGACGTTTTTAGCGAGTTGCTGCGTAATGGTACTACCGCCCTCTACCTTCTCTCTAGCTAACGTATCTTTATAAAGAGCACGGAATATAGACGGATAATCAATCCCTTGATGCTCATAAAAACGAGAATCTTCCACCGCAACAAACGCCTGCTGCACATACTTCGGAATTTGCTCGATCGGTACGAGGTCTCTATTTTCTACGTATAATTTCGTAATTTCTTTCCCTTTCTGGTCAACGATACGTGATGAAGAGTGGAAAACGAGCTGCTTTTCATCCATCATATAGCCACCAGCTAACACGATAAGTTTATAGAGTACAATCGCTACTACGAACGTTGCGACGCCGCCTAATAAAGTCCACTTTACTTTCTTCATACATCGTCCTTCTTTCCAAATGATGGTACATTTATTATTTGAAAAAGAAGTATCTTTATGTATATAATCTTCGAAGTTTTTTAAGAGAGTTGATATAATAGAAACAAACTAGTAAGGGGGCATTAAAATGAAGGCTATTATTTCATACGAAACACCTCTAGAACAAGCACATTTCACTGCAAAAAATGATGAGAAAAATATGTTTTATAAAGAAAATACAGAAGAATCTGTAGAAGGCTCACTTCAGTATGACGTACTAGATGCTGTCGGCGAATTTAAAGGACAACCTGGCTATATCGTTTGTAACAACATTTCTGTAACAGACGAAGGTCGCCCTGTATTTGAAAACCGCTTTAAAAACCGCGCAGGCCTTATCGAAAACGAACCAGGATTCCAAGCGATCCGTGTTCTACGTCCATTAAGTAACGATACATATGTCATCTTAACGATGTGGGAAACAGAGCAAAACTTTAAAGACTGGACAGAATCACGTTCATTCGAAAACGCTCATAAAAAACGTCCCACGCAAGCAGAGGGACAAGCTCAAGCGCATCCACATGCAGAACAGCAAAAGAGTATTTTCTCTCGTCCTTCTTTTGTGACTACTTTTGATGTGTTAGTTTAATTTTTTGGAGTTTGGAGTTCGGAAACCACGGTATGTGAAATTATATCGGCGATTTTTCGAATATATCAGCGCAACTCGAATTATATCAGCGTTTTTCTGAATATATCGGCGCAACTCGAATTATATCAGCGATTCTTCGAATATATCGACTTATCGACAAATCATGACACAAAAAGGAAACACCATTACACACCGGTGTTTCCTTTTTCTTTGTACCAATTATATATACGAAGTGAATCTTTTTTTCTCATATGCTTTACTTCATAACCCCGCCCAGCTACCGCTACAAGAGTTGTACATAATTCATCCTTTCTTTGAAAATACGATTGATTATAACCTACTGCTTGAACATGTCTTCTTCGCATTATTCCTGTATATTTCGAAAAATTACGATATACAACCGTTAGTTGATTTTCTCTTAATTCATAACCGCCACTTTTATATCTAGCATACGCAAGTAACGAAAACACGATAAATAACGGTAAAATAACAAACAATGCAATATGTTGTTTTAAATATATACTCACGCTAGCAATTAGAACTGTGAGTATGATACTTATTAACCAGCCCATAATGAAATAACGACGCAACGCTGTTTTTGGTAAGTGAGCGATCTCCGCTTCAATTTCATAAGGTAACTCTAAATATGTGAGCAGGTGCTGTACATCTTTTTTCTTCATAAAAGGATGCAGCATCACTTCATTACTTGCTGCTCCAATACTGTGAATTGCTTCCACTTCAACAGCGCAATAACCAAATGGCTGGCGAAGCATACATTCTTTTACAGTAATCGCTTGAATTCGGTGCAATTTTAAGACAAACTCTTTCTTTTCAAATAACCCTTGAACGATACGAATTTCTTCCCCTTTTCGCTCAATTTTAAAGTTTGCATATTTCAACACATATCCAGCCGTGGAAATAATCCATGAAATTGCCATTAAAATTAATGCTATTACAATTAGTTTATAAACACCGTTTCCCATCACATACGCTTCTACTTTACTTGTGAATCCTTCAGGAAGAACAAAATCAAACTTTGTGTAAAGAAGTACCAGTCCAGAAAACACTAGTCCGAACCGACCAGATGTAATCGCTGCTGCTAAAACCTCTTTCGCTGTTAACTGATAAACCGTCTTGCTTTCTTCCTCTTCTATTTCTTCTTTTACAGTAGTTTCTTTCTTATGTAATAAAGAGATTAAATGTTTTGCCTCGTCTTCTTTAATACCAGCCAACATCACTTCTGGTTCACTACCACCACCCGCTACTTCTATATTTAACTTCATAAGCCCAAGCATCTGATAAATGACATTAGAAGACGTACTAACATTTTGCACACGTTCTTTATTTAAATAACTTTCCTTCTTTACAAAAACACCGTGCTTTATATGTAAAATATTATTCTCAATCCAGTACACTTTAAAATACCATTTAATTGCTGAAAAAATAGCCATGATGAATAAAACAACCAGAAGGAAAAGATAAAATAAATACCAAGGTTCCACTTGTTCATCAGGTTTAAATAAAACAAGAATAATAAGTGGCAACAAACTCGCAACTCTAATACCTAACAATATCGTAATCGGATGTTGCCTCTTATACATCCTTATCACTCACTTTCGCAAGTTCTCCAATTTGTCTTTTTAGCTGTTCTGCTTCTTCTTTCGTTAAACCTGGAATACTATGAGAAGTTGCGGCTGTTGAAATGTGTAATTCTGCTAAATTATACTTTCTCATGATCGGCCCTTGCTCAATCGTTACGTGCTGCACACGGATCATCGGAATAAGTACGCGTTTTACAACGAACATTCCCTTTTGAATCTCAATCTCTTCTTCATTTAATCTGTAACTATAATAGCGCTGACGCAAATTTGGAAACACAAAATAATCAAGTGGAATAAATGTAATAGCTCCTGTTACTAATAGTCCAAACAACCAGCCCCACCAGTTAAAGTTAATCATAAAAAAGAAATACGCAATTACGACTGTTAGTATAACTGCCGCCCCAATTAAAGCGTGAATTCGCCACACTTTCAGCATATTAAAATGAATCTCTCTTTCTAACGGCTGCATCTCATCACTCCAATTCTATGAATTTATTACTTATATATTATCAAAAATAAGATTTCATATACATTTTTGTAAATTTATAGTCAAATAAAAATATATGAATCAAAAGCATATTAAAGAAAAACATACCTC